>NZ_JASJXG010000005.1:0-188420 GCF_035018765.1 Variovorax sp. RTB1 | reverse complement strand
CGGTTGAGAAACACCGCCTGATCGGCGGGATCACAATGTCCAACTTCTGGGGGTCAGTTCAAAACCGGGGCGATTCATTGGTGCGTCGGCTTGTCGATTGAAGACACGGTATGGAACCACTCCGTCTTTAGCAAAAACCGCGACCGGATGATCGAACACGATGTTGTTCTTGAACTGTTCAATGCCACGGTGAATATGGTGAAGTCCAAGGACCTCTTGTCTGGAGAACACTTCAGCGTCGACGGCACGCAGATCAAGGCCTGGGCCGGCCACAAGAGCATGCGTCGCAAGGACGGCAGTGACGACGGGCGCGACCCCGAGGACTGGCGTGGTGAGCGGCGCAGCAACGACACCCACGAATCAAAGACCGATCCCGACTCGCAGCTCTACCGTAAGAGCAACGCGGCCCTGGCCTTGGCAAGCTTCCTGGGCCATGTGACGACTGGCAACCGCCATGGGTTGGTCGTCAATATGCAGACTACGAAGGCCACAGGAACGGCCGAGCGTGATGAGACGGCCTCGATGCTCGTGGAGATGGAAATTCGGGCGCGGCACATCACGGTCGTGAGCAGACAAGGCTTACGACACCAGGGGCTTCGTGCAGGCGTGCCGCGAAATTGAGGTCAGCCCGCACGTCGCAAAGAACCTCGCACACAGCGGTGGAAGCGCCATCGATGGGCGAACCGCCCGGCACATCGGCTAGGAAATCAGTCAAAGCAAGAGAAAGTGCATCGAACAATGCTTTGGCTCGGCAAAGGTGGTCGGTCCGATACGCCAGGTGATGGTGCGAGGACTGGATAAGGTGAACTATGCATTCACCTTGACGATGACCGCCTACAACCTCACCAGGCTACGCAATCTCGCGGCGCTGGAAGGCTAAAGGGGCAGCAATCGACTGCAATGCGACTCGATCGGCGCACTTGCATCTAATAAGGTCGATAGGACGAAGTCGTAAGATTACAAAGTCGACAAACACGATGAACGCGCCTCGCTGTCGGTGAGACGCGTCTCGCAGTCGGAGAAACGCGTCTCGGCAATCTACCGATTTTTCAACAGCCTGCTAGTCATGGCAACCGGGCCTCGTTCGACCATTGGCTCTTCAACGGCCTGCTGATTCAACGGGGTGTTGAGCGTGCTGTAATTACAACTATCCCATCGAGTCGATACGGAGTTTTGCGTCTACTTCGGCTGCAATCAGAGCTTCTGATTCGCTGGCGATAGCGGGCGTGAGCATCGAGATTGGAAGATCGCGATCGATCTCGTAAAACCAGTGCCAGCCGCCGTCAACGAAACAGGTCTGGACAGCAATGCGCCGGCTTTTGTACTTGAAGTCTTTGGGCCGGGTCATCGTTATGTTTGCAGCGAGGCGCATTTGAAGCGCACGAACTGACTGACCCCGAACATCATTTTAGACTTCCCATGGCGCACGGATTGTGCCGACGCCTAGAACTTAAGGACTTACCAGATTAAAGCAACTGCAGCGAAAAAAAGCAGAACCGTGCCGGTCACGATGTTGATAGCTGCTTGAACCTTCACGTCCTCGATCTTTTGTTTCATTCTCGAGATGAAAAATGTCAGGAAGAAGAACCAGCTTGCGATGATCGACGCGTGAATCAGGACTAGCGAAAACCCCTCGAACACGGTGTTGCGGCCGGCGATGAACTGCGGGAAGGCGGCCAGATAGAACATCGACACCTTTGGGTTGAAGAGTTGGGTGATAAAGCCTTCCCTGAAGCTCTCGACCGACGACTTGGAAGACGAGACGGTTTTTCGCACAGCCTTCTCGCATAACTTGCCACGTAGAATATCCACGCCGGACCACAGCATTTTCGTACCGATGTACGCCAAGTACAGGCCGCCGATGCTTTTAACGACGAGGTAGAGGCGAGGACTCGAAAGCACGATCACCGAAATTCCGAAGAGCGACAGTGCTCCATGAAAAAAGGTGGCGCTGCACAGGCCGGCAATGTTGAACGTGGTGGTCTTTCGACCAAAGTTCGAGGCGTTGTTGATGATCAGCATCGTGTTGACGCCGGGCGAGAGCACCAGAAACAGCGCGATCAACGAGAAGGCAAGCAACCCGGTATTCATTTTTTTTCGACTCGACGGGTCAGTTGATCGTGTTTCTGAAAATGCCGTCATACAAAGCGAGACGGACGGTCTCATTGGCGTCCACCCGCTGTTCAATATGAGATTGGTCGGAGAAGTAAGCGTTGTGCGGATTGACCACCAGCCGGCCAGACAACCAGTCTTCATTGCGGCGCCACGCAGCGATCAGACGGTCATCGCCAGGGGGCTCGATCGGGAGGACATCGAGATAGACGCGGAACGCTCGGTTGGCACGCAGATGCACTGCGAGCGTATCAAGCGATTGCATGAGTTTGCCCCTACCGGTGTTGACCAGGATGGCATCAGGCTTCATGCAGGCCAGGAATTCGGCGTTGATCATTCCCACCGTCTCTTCAGTCAACGGGCAGTGCAGGGAAACGACGTCGCTGGAGCGCAACAGCTCATCCAGCGTTCCTGCGTAGTTTACCCCGAGCGACTTCCAAAATCCTCGATCCACATAAGGGTCGAAGGCTGAAATGTTGAAGCCGAAGGCCTTCAACCTCAGAGCTGTGGCGACGCCGATTTTGCCCAGGCCGATTAGGCCGACGTTGCGGTCGCTCGAACGCCAGGTCGCAAGATTGTGTTCCTGCCATTCATCGCCATAGTGCCTGGCCAAGTTGTCGTGGCGTGTGACCCCCCGCACTCCGTTGAGGATCATGGCGCAGGCCGTATCGGCCACCTCTTCGGTGCAATACGACGGATTGTTGGCGAAACGGATGCCCGCGCGCCTCAATGCAGCGACATCGACCTGGTCGTAGCCGATTCCATAGCGCACAACAATTTTACAGTTTTTCAGCCGGCGTGCGCTCAGCTCCGTGATTTGCGCGTGCCAGACCAGCAAAGCATCGAGCCCTGCAAGGTCAGAGTCTTTGAATTTGCGCTCGTTCAGCGAATTCAGAAAAACGAACTGAGCGCCTTTGCGTTCGAGTTCGAATTCGAACGAGCCCACTTCAAGGAGCCTGTCGGTAATACCAATTTTCATGATTAGCTCTCGCGGTTGTAGTCGATGACGAGCATGTCGCGGTGCCCGGCTTTGGAGGTAGTGGGGGTGATCTGCGAGACACCGTGGCGCAGCGCGCGGTCGTTGATCAAAAGGCCATCCATTCGATTTTTCAGAGTGACCGTCTTTAAAGTGTTTCCCTCGTCGTCGCTGAGGGTGCTGATGCCGCCCTGAATACCAACGCGGTTCATCAGATGCATGCTTATGAAATCGTGACCGTCGCAATGCATGCCTTCAGGCGTCGGTTGTCCGGTCAGGTCACTGCTACAACGAATCCGGAATTGGTGCACATACACTTTCCAGGCTGTCGCAGGACTTGTGACGCTACAGAGGATCGCTTGTAAGCAAGTTTTGATAATTTCCTGCAGGATCCTGTTTTGTCGAACCTTCGGCTCGACCGGAGCAAAGTCCCGCTTGCGGCCCCCTGCATACAGATTGATGGCGTGCGTCTGGTGGAAGACAAAATCATTCAACTCCTCGAATGTCATAGTCGATGAATCGACCGTGTATTTACAGAACCTGCGCTCTCGGTACGCGTCGCCTTCTTTCATGTAGTTGTCGGTGGCAAGACGGTCCCAGCTGCCAGTGAAGTCTTTCCAAGCATCGGGATGCTGTCGGTTGAGCGTCCATTCGTCGGCAGTCATGAACGAGAATTTCTGAGTTGTCAGTTCTCGCGCGGCTTTTTCGAGATTCATGGTCACACTACGCTGGGAACGCGCATGCTGCGGGCACGGGCGTACACCGTTCCTGACGATAGCGCTTGCAAACTCTTCCCTAAGGTATGGGCCAGCTTGATGTAGCCAGCCCATGAGCTTAGAAAACGGCTAACGCGCCGCCAATAGTCTGGATGACCAAAAGGGCTGGGCGGACTGAGTTGACAATTTGTGTTGGCAGGTTGCGCGAGGCTGCATGCACTTCGAGTTCTGACGTCATTGAAGTCGAATGTTGCGAAACCTATATCGCTTTGCTGCGCTGCAACGCAAGCAATAGTGTTTTTCAATGAACGTATTTGACACTTCCAGCGCAAGCCTGCCAGGGCGTGCCGTACTTGCGTGAGGCATCCAGTTTCTCGAGCTTCGCTGCAACGCAAAAAGCGCCATCGTTTTCGGAAATGCTGGTAAGCGCAGCGGTCTTGCTGGTCATCTCCCCAGTTGACATGCGCATCAGAACTTGATGCTCCAGCGGCGTAAGCTCCACACCCAGTCGTCCCTTGATGGCGCGCAGTATCTGCCCTGCCGGTCCGGGAGTGATGTGAACGCGGCCCTGCATGGATTCGTCCAGCGTCCGGCGCGGACCGTCGGGTGTTGCGTGTCTCTCGATGAACCCGCCTGCGCCTCCCAGAATGCAGCGAGGCCATCAGCAGGCGCGCCGCGGGGAAATCAAGTTCGACCTGGGTGAGCTGCTCAAGGTTGCGCTGCAGGTTGGCGGTCACGTCGATGACAACAACATCCGGTGTGAAGGTCGCAGCCGCCCAGCTTCCCTTTCTAACGCAACGTTCGACATGATCGGCGCCAGCGTCCTCCAGTGCAGCGCATAGGGCCGCTTTGAGATCGGAGTCGTTGTCGGTGAAAACTATGGTGATTTGCGCAGTGCTCGACATGCCGCCATCGTTCGGCGTTTCCCGCCCCAGAACAATAGCGTGAATGCGGGATTCCCATTGGCTCTGCGCTGGACGCTCTCCAGCGAAAGACTGCTTTTCGCCGATCACCATCAAGCATGGCCCTCCTGACGGCAGCCGTTCGGCTTGTTACGGGGCGCGTCTGGACGCCCTTGTCAAGCGACATCAGGAACTGCCCCCTCATTGACTCATCCGATCTCCTACCGGGTGAGCTGAGCTTCATGCCTCACGTAATGTGCTCCTCGCTGAATGGTCCGACCGGAGCACCCCATCTGACGCGGCAAGTAAGCATGTCAACACGCAAGGCGCTGATCGACATAGTCAGTGCTAGTGTAGTGCGCTCTAAATCCTAATGCCTATTTGGAGGCTCGCGCCAGCGCCGCCTTGGCCCTCGTGACTTTGGCCAGGATGTCCGATGCTGTGGCCGTCCAGATGAAGGGCTTTGGGTTGGCGTTGTGATGCAGGATGTAGAGATCGATGGCGAGTTCTAGCTCAGCGACGCTGGCAAAGCTGTCGCGCCGGATGCGGTTCTCGGAGATGTCCCGAAAGAAGCGCTCCACCATGTTCAGCCACGAGGCGCTCGTGGGGGTGAAGTGCATGACAAAGCGCGGATGCCTGGCAAGCCAGGCCTGAACTTGCGGGTGTTTGTGGGTGCCGTAGTTGTCCACGATCAGGTGCAGCTCGAGGTGCCTGGGCGTCTGGCGCTGGATCAGGCGCAAGAAGTTCAGCCACTCTTCGTGCCGGTGCTGCGGCTGGCACAGGGAGATGACGGTGCCGTCGAGCGTGTTCATCGCCGCGAACAGCGTGGTCGTGCCGTGGCGCTTGTAGTCGTGAGTGACTATGCCGAAACGACCGCGCTTCATCGGCAGACCCGGCTGGGTGCGATCGAGCGCCTGGATCTGGCTTTTCTCGTCGCAACTGAGCACCAACGCTCGCTCGGGCGGGTTCAGGTAGAGCCCCACCACGTCCAGCAACTTGTCCTCGAAGCGCGGGTCCCGCGACAGCTTGAAGGAGGTCTGCCGATGCGGCTTCAAGCCATTGCGGCTCCAGACGCGACGAATGCTCGTCGGGCCCAGCCCCAGCTGAGCCGCCAGCGTGCGCGTGCTCCAGTGCGTGGCCGAGATCGGCTTGTCGTGCAGCGTCTTGGCGAGGATCAGCGACTCGACTTCGGCGGTCACGCTGCTGACCGGGCGCCCGCAGCGGGGTGCATCCTGTTTGAGCGCATCGATCCCGCTCTCCAGAAATCGCCCCCGCCACAGCGCGACCTGAAGTCGGTTCAGCCCGACCTCAGCCGCAATGTCCTTGTTCTGCCAGCCCTTGGCAGCCAGCAAGGCGATCCTGGCGCGCTGCTGCGTTCGAGCCTCCACTCGCCCTTTGCGAGTCAGGTTCAGCAGCTCCCGTTCAACCTCCGCGTTAGACACAGGTTGAAGTTTACAAGAGATATGCTAATTAGAGCGCACTACAGTAGGTGCCGATCGAACGCCAAGAGCGAGCGCAATTCGATTCTCCATAAGCTTGTGGCGATCACCGGATACCTGACCTTACCCCTGGAATCCGTACCCGATATCCGAGCTCATGAGTTGGCTTGCTGTGGCTGATTTGAAAGCCACTCCTGCTCGAACTGCGTTGGGCCGAGAAATGCCAGTGTCGAGTGCAGCCGGTCGCGGCTGAACCAGAGCAGCCAGTCGATGGTTTCGCCCTTCGCCTCGCGCTGGGTCTTGAACCCTTTTGTCGTGCAGTCGCTTCGCCTTCAACGACCCGAACAACGACTCACTGCGAGGGTTGACGCTCTTATCTCAAGCGGCGCGTTCGGAGTCCGCCAAATCAGCGAGGATCAACGGGTCCAGCTCGCGAACGATGTAGCGCTTGAGGCAGCGATGGAATGTTGCGGCAGATCGAGGATTGATCGAAATGCCGGAATTTCGTTGATCCATGGGCCAGCATTGGAAATCATTGCCAGCATTGGGTTCCGAAGGTGACGGTATAGGTCAGCCCAATCTCGGCATCTGGGTCAAATATGAGCCGGCGCCAACAAGGCGAGGCCAAAATCGACTACGCGTAGCCGATTTCCTGAACTATCAACCACCCAAAGTCTCGCCTTAATGCGTCTTCTGCAACGGTGTAAGTCTCGATAAGTCAGACTAATTCTCCGGTCGCCGTACCTGAGTGGAAGCTGACTTCTAAGGCTAGCTTTCTGCTCCAAAGGCTTTGCTCAAATTTAGTCATGGATTAACGACTTATGCCATTTGCTAGATGTGCACCAATTGGCAGAACGTCTACTCTCAGTGAAATCTTGTATCGGTGGCTATCCCGTTCAAGAGCGTGATCGAAGCGTTACTAACTCGTCCTTCCAAAGCAGACCTCTGTTCTGCTGATTCGACGCGAACGCGCCGATATCGCGTGACGTACAAGTTGATCGAAGAGTCATCTGCTCGCCCTGACCTTTTTGCTGAATTTGAAGGCGAGCACTCCACGACATTGCAAAGGAAATTCCATGAAAGCACCCTTGGTCGCCCGCCCTCACGGCGGCGTTCGCGGCGCCAACCTTTCGCGCAGTTCCCTTCTTTTTGAAGGTCCGTTCGGCAGGATGTTCCGGGCGGTGCCAGCGGCCGATTTTGGGGCCAGCGACGCGCATTCGCTGGCCGCTCTCAAGCAACTGGCAACCGCCATGACAGCAAAGGTCGATGCGGCAGATCCGAAAGATGGCCCGGACAGCGAAGAAAGTGGCATTCCGGCAGCCTTCACCTACTTCGGCCAGTTCATCGATCACGACCTCACGTTCGATCCGGCGAGCAGCTTGCAAAAGCAGAACGACCCCGACGCATTGCTGGATTTTCGGACACCTCGTTTCGATTTGGACAACCTGTACGGGCGCGGGCCGGACGACCAGCCTTACATGTATGGGCATGATGGAAGAACCTTCATCCTTGGCCTTGTTCTGACCGGAGCACCTCAGCTCAACAGCGGTGCGCATGACCTTCAGCGCAACACCGGCACGCCTGCGCGCGCGCTAATCGGTGACCCGCGTAATGACGAGAACGTGATCGTCTCGCAGTTCCAGGGGCTGATGCACCGTTTTCACAACCGGGTAGCCATGGACAACCCGACCTGGAGTTTTCCGAAGGTCCAGCAGGCCGTTCGCTTTCATTACCAGTGGGTACTTCTTCACGACTTCTTGCCGAAGATCATTGCGCCGGCCGTGCTGCAGGAGGTGCTGCCGATCGCGAATGACGGATCGCTGACTGTTAGCAGCAAGAACCTGCGCTATTACCATTCCCGTGACGCCGCCTACATGCCACTTGAGTTCTCGGCCGCGGCCTATCGCTTCGGGCATTCCATGATCCGACCGGGATACCGACTGAACGATGGCGTGCCACTGCAGCCGGACAAGACGCGCGACTCAGCCGATACGCTGCTGCCGATCTTCAAGCATGGCCTGCACGCCAGCGACCTGCGTGGCTTCCAGGCACCCCAGCCATCCTGGGCCATCGACTGGCGCCGATACATCGACCTCGAACCGATGGCGTACGGCGGCCCGATCGACGACCCGGACGTCGACAATTCCGGCAACCGCAATCGCCTTCAGCTGGCCTACAAACTCGACACCGCATTGGTGAACCCGTTGGGCGTCCTTCCTGCCTCGGTGGCAGTCGACCCGAGCGTTCTGGCGGCCCGAAACCTCGAGCGCGGCTGGCGCATGCGCCTCCCCAGTGGACAGGACGTGGCACGGGCGATGGGTCTGACGCCTCTGGATGACGGCGAGATCGCCATCGGGAAGTTCACCGGTGATCCGGCAGACTTCGTGGTGCCACCGGGTTCGTTTGCAACCTTCGCGGGGGGCGCTTTTGCAGACAACTGTCCGCTGTGGACCTACTGTCTGGCCGAGACTGTGGCGACAACGATGACTGTCAAGACGCTGGACGGCGACAAGCCGATCTCCACACGTCAACTCGGCCCGGTGGGCGGCCGTATCGTGGCGGAAACATTCCTGGGACTGTTACTGGCAGACTCCAGTTCGTATGTGAGTCTGAACCCCTTGTGGGCACCTTCCGTCTATGTCCAGAACGGAATTTTCGGTTTGCGTGAATTCATTGCTGCGGCATTGGGATACAAGATAGATGCTTGACAACTCGCGCTGCGTTCTCGTCTCTTGCCCGTTGGTGCTTACAATCGCTCTTGGCTGAACATCTTCGATCCCGTAGCGACGAACCATCTGCGCCAAAAACGAGTCGCCGGGTAGAGATGACGTAGAAATTGCCAAAGAAGCGACCACCTCGTCCCCAAGTCGCCTGTGGAATGCTGGACAGGAAATTCGTTTTGCGAGAGTCTCTCCTCTTGGCGCAAACGGGAAGCCTGACAAAACCTCGGAGTAAGTACACGTGCCAATCTCGTCGAACTGGCCTCCCTATTTGCTAGAAAGAGCAGCAACCCCGCGTCATGCCCTCGCGACTGTGCGATGCCAAGAGGTGTTACACAGCAGACCTTCGCATCCTACTTGCCGCCCCGGGTAAGCAATGTCCTCACTGCGGTCATGTACAGCGCAGTCATTCCCGAGTCCCCAAAGTAGTTGGCATCTGCCCCCTTGGCGAGAAAAAGCAGTATGGCGTCTGGAGCGAAGTCTGCCGCCTGAAGTGGCGGCGATCGCCGAATCCTCTATAGGTCAATCCAATGAGATGAGGATCTACGCCATCCACGAGCAAGGCCCGAGCGGTTTCGACTTGGGGCGGTCAGAGCTCATCCGGCGCCGACAGTGCAGGCTGTCAAGCACACGCTGGGCGCCTATCCCGAGCAGACGCTGGCCGATGCGGGCAACTGAATTAAGGCGGTGTTCCATACCCTTGCCGCGCGCACCAACCTGGTCGTGTCCACCGGGCGCATCCAGTAGTTCGGCGGTTCGGCCAGCCATTTGTGTCTGCGGCACGCGTCGCTGGCGACTTTATCTTCGCCAAAAAATGTATTGCTTTTTAGTAAGCGAAGGTAAGGTGATGTGCCGAATCGAAAAGCGGGAATTCAGCGACGTGGTTGTCGATGATTTTTCGTTGAAAGTGCCAGCCTTTTGACTCACCCGCAAAATCGCGCAACTGGCCGTGTCCCGCCTCGACGGCTCGGCAAACTATCGTTGCAGACTGTCGAGTTCGAGTGACCTTGCCCCCGAAAAACGCATCCCTTGCTGAGTGTTTCAATTCAAGCAAGGAGAACGGAAATGACGAAGACGGCAAGAGCGCGCTACACGCTCGAATTCAAGCAGGAGGCGGTGCGGCTGGTCGAGGGTGGTCAGAGCATCGCGGCGGCGGCACGCACTTTGGGGCTGATCGAGTAAACCCTGTTCAACTGGGTCAAGGCCAAGCGCGAAGGTAAGCTCAGCGGGGCTGACAGCAAGGCCATGAGCGCCGAGCAGATGGAGATCAGCCGGCTGCGAGCTGAGCTGGCGCGCGTGAAGATGGAGCGCGACATCCTGGAAAAAGCGACGCCGTACTTCGCGAAAGCACAGCGGTGAAGTACGCCTTCATTTAACGCCAACACCCACGCCACCGACGCGTGTGGCCGATCTCGGTGCAATGCCGGGTGCTGCGAATCAGTTTGGCGGGATACCACGAGCACTTCGTGCGCAAGGCCAGCCAGAGCCACAGAGACGGGCAGCGCCGCCACCTGAGCGACAATGCTGTGCCGCCGCACACCAGGTTAACCAGCGACACCAAGGTAAAAAACACGTCGTGGATCACCAGGCTGCCATAGGCGGTCGCCGTCAGGTTTGCGATCACCCAGAAGCCCCAGGTCATCAGCGAAAGCGACTGGGCGCCATCGTGGCTGCGCCAGACCACCACGATTTGTGGGATGTAGGTGAAGACTTGCGCCGCGTTGGTCACCCACGTAAAGCCAGGCGATGCCGCCCGGAAGCCAGGCCGGGTTGGCGTGAAAGATGTCGAACACCATGTCATCGCGCCGCCATGCCGCACCGGACGCTCTGCAGCAAAAGACGAAATGGATCGATCTGCGACTTCATGAGATGCACTTTCAACAGGGTTGCACGCCGCGGCGACATGTGAAGCCACTGTAGAAATTAGCCGCTACGGCGCCTATGCCGCATGGGCGTCGCGGCATCGCGCGTTCACGGGATGTTTCGCTGCGGCTGGCCTACCGTTTTCATTGGCACCCGCAGCGATACGCGCGTGCCTTCGTGGCCGTGATGTACCGCCAATTCGCCCCCCAGCTGGGCTGCCCGCGCGCGCATGTTGCCTATGCCGCGGCCGGCGCCCATCGGCGTCGCGTCGTCGCATCCGTTGCCGTCGTCGACCACCTCCAGTTCGAGCATCCCGTCGGTCTGCTGCAGCCCAATGCGTACCTTGCCGGCGCGCGAGTGCTTGAGCACGTTGGTCAGCGCCTCCTGCGCGACGCGCAGCAATTGCAGCGACGCCTGCGACGACAGCTCAATCCCGCTGTCGGGCAAGTCGATGGTCCATGCCGTGCGGATGTGCGCCTCTTCGAGTTGCGCCTGCCATCGAAAAAGAAAGTTGCCGATGGCGGTGCGGAAGTCGTCGTTGTCAGGGGCCAGCGCGTCGAGCGCCAACCGCATGTCGGCAATGCAATCGCGCAGTGTTTCAGCGACCTGCGATCGATCGATGTCGCCGCGCTCGACGCGCAGCAGCGAGGTGAAGAGCCGCGAGCCCAAGCCGTCGTGGATCTCTCGCATGATGAGCTGGCGTTCCTGCGACGCGGCGTGCTGCCGCTGCAGGGCCGACAGCCGGCTGAAGTTGTCCGCCAAATGTCGCTCGCGATCGGCCACGCGCGACTCGAGCGTGTGGTTCAGGTCTTCCAGCGCCGACAACGTGTGGATGAAGCGTGCAGTGAGCACGCCGCCCATGGCCAGCAGCAACAGGTTGGCTGCGTGATGCAGCAAGAAAATCCGCTGGCTGGCCCAGAGGGACCACAGCGGCGTGTCGATGCCGACATCCCACGACACCAGATAGTCAACCACGCCGGCGATCACCGCGATCACCAGCGCGAGCGGTATCACCGCGGCGGCCATCGTTCGCTGGCGCCAAACCGAACGCAGCGAAATGATGATGATGAATAACCCGACCGGAATGAGCCCTGCCGTCCAGTAGCGATTGACCACCGCTTCACCCGCCTGCCCGTGCAACGCGAGCCAGAGCGGCCCAGCAGCCCAGTACGACAGCAGGCCGCGCTCTGCCCAGACCCTCCGGATGCCGGCGAAGCGCAGCGCGAAAAGGGCCATCACCACGATGAAGCCGCCGGTCGCCGCCAGATAGGCGATGCGCCAAAGAAGCCATCGGTCGGCAGGCACGACCTCAATCACGAACGTGAGTGTGCGACTGCCCCAGAGCGCAGCCGCCAGCCCGAAGAGTCCGTACAACACCTCGCCGCGTCTGCGCCACCAGATGAAAAGCACGCAGCCCGACGCCAGCAGGCACACCAGCACGGTAATCTGCGGCATGGTCCGGGCCAAGAACAATCGGGCGTCGTAGCGCGGCATCAGTTGGACCTCCGGCCCGAGGTCGATGCGCGGGAGCCGGCGCGGCGTGGCCGCAGGCACTCCTGCCACGCGGATGTCCAATACGTTGCCGGCGAGCCGGAGCAGGTTGGCGGGCAGCACGATCAGATGCGGCCGCTCCCAGCGCACCCGTAGGGCATCGGAGCTTTCGGGGATCGCTCGAACAAACTCGCCGTTGAGCCACACCTGGCCGCCGTCATAGAGGTAAGGGAGGTACACGGCACATGTGGTGCCAGCGCCGATGCTGGTCCGATCGAACGCCACGCGGTACCAAGCCGCACCGTGCCCATCGAGACCATCGGAACTGGAATTGACCGGAAGCGCGGTGGAAACCCAGGGTCGATCCGCGGACGGCGGCGTCGTGTCGTCGGCCACCAGCATCAGCAGGCGATCGATCTGCCGCACCTGCGCCACTGCGCCCACGCCGGACAACAGGCAAGCCGCGACCGAACCGCAGGCGAGCAGGCGCACCATTCGAGTCACCGCCCGAAACGCCCGCAAGAAACGCACGACCTGCAAGACCAGAATCACAAAAGACCCATCTGGCTGGCTTCGTACACCGCCTCCCCGCGCGAGTGGACCGCCAGCTTGCGATAGATCTTCTTCACGTGCGCCACCACCGTGTGCGGCGAGATTCCGAGCAGTTCGCCGATGTTCTCGAAGGTCAGGCCCTTGGCGGTGAGCCGCAGCAACTCGGTTTCGCGGGCGCTCAATGGCGACGTCGGTGTGGCCGGTTCATCGGGACCGGTAACAGCGATGGGCTTCACCGCCAACCGAAAGCGCGCCAGCACGCGGCGCGCGATGCCGGGGCTGATCGGCGCGCCGCCCGCGTGCAGTTCGCGGATGCTTGTTGCAATGCGCTCGGCCGAGGCGTCTTTCAGCAGGTAGCCGCTGGCGCCGGCTTCGATCGAGGCCACTACATGATCGTCGTCGCCGAACATGGTGATGACCAGCACGTCGCACTGTGGATGCCGCAGCGCGGCATGGCGAATGACCTCGACGCCGCTGATGTCCGGCAGCCCGAGATCGACCAGCAGCACGTCGGGCCGCTCGAGGTCGAGCATGGCGATGCCTGCGGCACCGCTTGACACGGCGGCGACCAGGCCGAGCTCGGAATCGCTCAGAACGGCGGTTGAAAACCGCCGCGTGAATTCCGGTTCGTCTTCGACGATCAACACCCTGATGGCCATGCGCTTCCTTAATTCTTTCGCGAGCGGATGCGCATATTGTCTCGAATCGCGCGTGGGGCGGGCATAACGCGAAGGCGCTATCGCCAGCACGGGCGAGCGCAGCTATGGTTCGGCAAACTCAACCGGAATTCACCTCATGCAAAGTGTCGAGCAACTGCTGGCCCGCGCGTTGTCGATGGTCGGCGACGGCAGGCCCGGCTACGAACGCATCGTATATTGCGACGGCAAAGGCGGCTTCGATCCGGCTGCGGAGTCGCCCGCGCAGGACTTCGACGTCGCCACAAAGCTGGCGTCCGCGTCAGCTGAAGAGCGAGCCCAGTGGCAGCGCATTGCCAGCCATGCCGATATCGACCTGAATCAGCCGGGCCTGACACTGCCGGGCTGCGACTGTTCCGGCTTCGTCTGTTGGGCGCTCGACTTCACGCGCCAGCCGGCACCCACAGTCTGGATCAACACCGACAGCATCTGGGCCGACGCCAACGGTCACGCGACCCGATTCCGGAAACTGGCAAAGGCCGCGCCCGGCTGCCTAGTCGTCTACCCTAAGCCACGCAACGAAAAGTTCGGCCACGTCGGGATCGTGACCGCAGTCGATGCCGGCGGTGAAACAAGAACGATCGTCCATTGCTCGGCCAAGAACTTTATGGTGGCGCCATTCGAGTCCATCCTGAACAACGACACCGACGAGTTCAGGCGCCAGCCGCTGTCGATCTACACATGGAGCCGCGACGTGCAGGGACCGCCACGCGCCTAGCGTTGTGACCTTGCCCGTGCAATCCGTACCCCATAGCCGAACTCATGAATTGGCTTGCTGTGGCTGATTGGCAAGCCAGTCCTGCTCGAACTGCATCGGGCTGACGTAGGCCAGTGTCGAATGCAGCCGAGCGCGGTTGTACCAGAGCAGCCAGTCGATGGTTTCGTCCTTCGCCTCGCGTCTGGTCTTGAATCGCTTGCCGTGCAGTCGCTCCACCTTCAACGAGCCGAACAACGTCTCGCTGCATGCGTTGTCCCAGCAGTTTCCTTTGCGACTCATCGAGCCGGTGATGCCGTACTCCTGGAGTGCGTCCCTGAAGGCCTGGCTGGCGTACTGGGTGGATTCAATCGGTGGTCGCAACATCTCAACTATGGAGGTGTTGTATGGGAAGAGCAAAGAGGTGGATGCAAGAGCAGACTGGGCGACCGGCGATGCGTTCGCCAGGTCGCCCTGAGATCAATCAGCGGCTCATCAAGCGGGCATTCTGGGGGCGAATTTCGGCAGGTTTGCAGAGCGAGGAAGCAGCACGGGCTTCCGGGGTTTCGCAGCCATTGGGCCCGCGGTGGTTTCGGCAAGCAGGTGGAATTCCACCTACGAATCTGGGCCCTGTTTCGGGTAGATATCTATCGTTCACGGAGCGCGAAGAGATTGCGCTTCTACATGCTCAGCAACTCGGTGTCCGGGAGATTGCTCGACAGCTCGGACGCGCGCCTTCGACCATCTCGCGCGAGTTGCGGCGCAATGCAGCAACCCGGGGCGGGAAGCTGCAGTACCGAGCCACGGTGGCGCAGTGGAAGGCCGAACGTGCGGCGCAACGGCTCAAGGTGGCCAAGCTTGCGCTCAACGACAGGCTCAGAGTCTATGTTCAAGAGCGTCTTGCCGGAACCGTGTTGGATGTGCGTGGCAAGCGACTGCCGGGCCCGCAAGTACCTTGGAACGGACGTCGCCATGGCCGGCGTGCAGATCGCCGTTGGGGCAGCAGCTGGAACCCGGAGCAAATCAGCCGACGACTGAAGCTTGAATTCCCCGATGATGCATCCATGCGGGTCTCCCATGAAGCCATCTATCAAGCACTCTACATACAGGGTCGGGGCGCACTCAAACGTGAGCTGACGGCCTGCCTGCATACGGGCCGCGAATTGCGAGTTCCGCAAGCCCGAACACGCCAGCGCAGTAGACACTTCATCACGCCGGAGTTGATGATCAGCGAACGTCCGGCAGAAATCGCGGACCGGGCCATCCCTGGTCATTGGGAAGGAGATCTGATCATCGGGTTGAGTTCCTCAGCAATCGGAACTTTGGTCGAACGCGCGACACGATTCACAATGCTGTTGCACCTTCCTCCTATGCCTGGTCACGGTGCTGCAGCCAATGTGAAGAACGGACCAGCCTTGGCCGGACATGGTGCACAAGCGGTGCGTGACGCAATTGCTCTGAAGATATCGACACTGCCCGATCATCTGGCCAAGTCGTTGACCTGGGATCAGGGAGCAGAGATGGCTCAGCATGCCCAATTGCGATTTGAGACGGGACTGGAAATCTACTTCTGCGATCCGAGAAGCCCATGGCAACGCGGAACCAATGAGAACACGAATGGATTGCTGCGCCAGTACTTTCCAAAGGGTACAGATGTGAGTAGGTACAACGAAAGAGAACTCGACGCAGTGGCCGCGACTCTGAATGGCAGGCCTCGAAAGACTCTGGGCTGGAGAACGCCAGCCGAGGCGCTGAGTGAACTAATATCCACCGCTCAACAGACCGGTGTGGCGACAACTACTTGAACCTAAGTTGGGCTCCGCGATCGGAGTGCACGACAGGGCGTTCGCTGTCGGCGGGAATCGCCTCGATGGCTGCGTCCAGCATCGTGTTCACGAGCTCAGCGTCCGGTCGCGTGCCGATCGTCCAGCTGACGACCTGACCATCGAAGCAGTCGATCATCGGTGACAGATACACCTTGCCGGCGGCGATCTGGAACTCCGAGACGTCGGTGAGCCACTTCTCATTCGGCGCAGCAGCCGCGAAGTCGCGTTTGACGAGGTTCTCTGGCGCTGGGCTGATCTCTCCGAGGTAGGAGCCGTATCGGCGCCGCTTCGGCTTTGCAACGACCAGGCACTCCTGCTTCATCAGGCGCTGCACCACCTTTTCTGACAAGCGCACGCATTGCCTGCTCAGCATCGCCTGGATCCGACGGTAACCGTAGCACCGGTGATTGAGTTGGAAGATGTCGGCAATCGCTTGGCGTGCGCCCGCATATTTGTCCGCAATCTGCAGGCGCGCGCGATGATAGAAGTACGAGCTGCGGGCAAGGCCTAACTCCGGCAAGAGATCCGACAGCGCATGGGTCTGTTTGAGGGCGGCAACCAGCAGCGTCTTCTCCCGGTTGGTCAGGAGCTGCAGGCTGACGCCCAGACCTTTTTTTATGATTTTACTGGCCTTCTTCAAGAGGTCGTGTTCGAGCTGCAGATGTCGGATGTCGCGACGAAGCGATTCGACTTGGCGCTCCAGCTCCGCTCGCTCGGGCTGCGGCTCTGGTGTCAAATCTTTGCGGCGTTTCATTGATGCTGGAACCTCCGGACCGGCGAGTGCGTTCTTCCAGTTGTACAAAGTCGGCCTGCTCACGCCAAGCTTCTGAGCAACCACCCGCGCATTTCCTTCACGAGTGCAGAGTTCAAGGACCGCCAGCTTCTTCAATTCCGGCGGCCGAGGCGAACTGACGACACTGCGGACAACGTGCTGCCGGGAGTCGGGTTGGAACTCACCAATCCAGGCACGCAGCGAATCTCGGCCCGGATAGCCCAACGCCTTGATTGTGGAAGCGATGCAGCACCCGTGCTCGGCGTAGTGCTCGACAGCCTTCTGCTTCTGATTTTTTGAATAACTCGGGTTTGAGTGCACGTAGCCAGACGACAGGCCGAGACGCCCCTCGTACTCCTCATGCCAGCTTTTCAATGAGTTCTTCGTCGGGTAGCCCAATTGGCGGATCGTCGCGCCGGTGCGCTTCCCCAGCTTGACGTAGAGCTCGACGGCCCGTACGCGATCTTCGTATGAATACATGAACTACCTCCAAAGGTAGTCCAAGAAATCCGCTGCACCCCCGGTGGGTCAATTTTCGGCCGGCGCCAACAGGCAGGGGAGCTAATCCTGAATGTCGTGTGGTATCTCGGCCAAAGAAGCCGACGCCTTTACACCCAAGATGGATGGCCAGACTTTCCCTCCTTGATTTCCTGATCCTTCAGGAGCCTGATGATTTCTACCGAAGTCACCGCCTTGCTGAAATAGAAGCCCTGGAACTGGTCACAACCGTGCTCTCGGAGGAAGTTTGCTTGCTCACTGGTCTCAACACCTTCTGCTACGACGTTCAAGGACAGCGATCGCCCCATCGCAATAATTGCTTCGGTGATCGCTCGGTCCTCCGAGTTGTCCGGAAGGTCCCGGATAAACGAGCGGTCCACCTTGATGGTGTCCACCGGGAAGCGCTTTAGGTTGGAGAGGGACGAATATCCAGTACCGAAGTCGTCGACTGCCAGCCTGATTCCCAAGCCACGGAGCGCCTCTAGCAATTTCACCGCTTGGCCTGCCTCCTGAATCAACATGCCTTCGGTGATCTCAAGTTCGAGGTAGCCAGGGGCTATGCCGGTTTTGGCAACGATCGAGCGTACGTCGTCAAGGAGACCTTCGTCAGCGAATTGGCGCGGAGACAAGTTTACGGCCATGCTGATGGGTCTCAGCCCTTGCTTTGCCCATGCTACTTGCTGCTCACATGCGCTCCTTAGCACCCAGCGTCCCAAAGGCACGATCAGGCCTGTTTCCTCAGCGACAGGGATGAACTTCACGGGCGATACGCTTCCAAGGTCCGGATCGTCCCAACGCAGGAGCGCCTCCACGCCTTCGATGCGCTCGGTTCGACTGTCGATCTTCGGTTGGTAGTGAATCCGGAACTGCATCCGGTCGACCGCATGCCGGAAGCTTGCTTCGAATGCCAAGCGCTCGATTGAATGCTGGTTCATCGCTGCCGAATAGAAGGCAAACCCGTTCTTGCCATCCTGCTTAGCTTGGTACATCGCAATGTCGGCATTGCGCATGAGGAGCTGCTCGTCTTCGCCATCTTCGGGGTACACGGCTATACCGATGCTGGCTGTGACCCGGAACTCGTGGCCATGGGTATTGAACGGTTGTGCAACGGCTGCCAAGGCCTTTCTGGCCAACTGCCTTAGTGAGTCCGTGTTTGAAGGTCCATAGACGAGGACGACGAACTCGTCACCCCCGAGCCGTGCGACGCTGTCGCCGGCGTGCAGACAGGAGGTGATGCGCGTCGCAACCTCTTTTAGCAAAAGATCGCCGGCTGTATGCCCCAACGTGTCATTGATATTCTTAAAACGGTCGAGGTCGAGAAACAAGACGGCGATGACGCTTGACTGGTCCTTCGCGACCGTAAGGCCTTTGTTCAGCGCGCTGCTGAACATTGCCCGGTTCGAAAGGCCGGTCAGTTCATCATGGAAGGCGAGATGGTGGATCTTCTGAGCGGAGGCTTTTACGGCGTTACCTAGTTGGAAGCCCAACATACCCGTTGCCAAGGCACAGAAAGCACCTGCCACACCCAACATATAGATGTGTACGATGGCCGCATCGATAAGTTCCTGGCGGATGCCGGTGTACTCAAGGACTACCGCTCCTGTAGGGGCTGCTCCGGCACCATTTTGCGCAAAGACCGGCACAACCATTTGCTTCAGACCATCCGTATGCCCTTTGCTCTGCTCAACAAAGGTTCGCGCTTTTCCATCGCTGATGGTCAAGCTGACCTCGTTGCCGGGATCGTGGTCGTAAGTCATGCCAACCTCGCTGGGGTCTGCGTCCGCCAAACCTTTCTTCTGGATGTCGAGAATCACGATGTCGCGCCTGTAGAGTTCGTCCAGGCCTTCAACATACGCTTGCGGATCGCCCGTAAACGCCGTGCCATAGGCCACAGACCGTGCCAGGTTGCGAGCCTCGGTTTGAGCACCTCGCTCGATGGTTTGCAACTGAACATAGATCACGCTGCAGGTATAGGCAAGCATGAAAACCAAGGCGGCCAAAGTAGCGATATGAATGCGCCTACGGACTTTGGTACCTGCTGAGGCCTTGTTAGTCAATTGGATGTCTCCGGCGCTTTGTAGACGCATCGTATATCTTTTTTATAGCCAGAAGACTACACGGCGCAGCCGCTTGTGCAGTCGCGCAAAGCGGTGATCTCTTAATTAGTTTCGCAAACTTCATGGGCGTCGGCACTGGAAAGTCAAGGGGCGTTCATCTCCGTCCAGCAGCAATCCGCCTATGTGATGATGCAATTGAAGAGGGATAGATGAATCGTGACAACGCACTGTTCTCTCGTCCACCAAAACCAGTAGAGTCTGAATTGGCAATCGACGGGGGTATACCCTTTTCTGACGTCAATGTTGTCCACGATAGAGTCTGACAAGTGAGATGCCAACGAGCCACGTGCTTCTTTGCATGCATTAAGGCTGCGACAAATGTGCCAGGTCTGTGCAGCACTGGGATGCTGTGCTGTACACAGTGGAAGTATCCAAACGGACCAGGCAAAGACAAGCTTTGTCAATCCAAGCGTTGTTACTCATTGAGAGTGAACCCTGCTTCAGAAAAGATGGAAGCAGCGAAGAGCCGTATTCGCAAGGGCAAGCTTAGTTGTGGCGTGGGATGAACCCCGCCAGAAGTTCCGCTAGTACGAACGCCGCGCTGCCCGCGATCTATGCGTTGTCTGACAGGGCGCAGCAGCTTTTGCGCGAATGGTGCCGGCTTCGGTCTGTCCCGCCGGATGAGGAGGGACTCACTGGCTTCAAGGAGGTCGGCCGTGGAACTCAAAGAGAAGTGAAGCGCGGCTAGCCCCCGGCGATTCGCGAGTGCTAGCTCATCACTCAATTCGCGCTGCGGATGTAAATCCGAATCGTCACCGGCTTTAAAAATGGTGTTCATTGCGTCGTCGACGGCATGGATGCCGCATGGATAAGCGCATGGGGTTTGGCTGAATGTTAGTGGGCGTGACCGGCAACGAATTCTAAAGAAAATCGCGCTAATCGGGGGCGATGCGGGTTGCTGCGGGGGACGCGAATATTGCAATGGTGTGTCCTCTGTGAAAAATATCATCGATGGCTGAGTTTGGGCGCGACTGCCGCCCACCTCCATTGACTGAGTGGACAAAACCATTGTTTTGGCGGCCGCGCATTTGAAAAATCTCTTGCGTGGTCAGGGCGGTCGTTCATTTTGGGACGACAGGTTGCCTGGATCGTGACTTTGTTGGCATCGATGCAAGTTCTACCGGTTCGCCCGGACTCGTTGTTTTCAGGATTTCCAGTTTGGCTTGGCCGGCCGAAAACACGGTAAAGCGTGAGGCCCAGTGCGTCATCGACCATGCGAGTCAACAAGAGGTCAATACTGCCGGACCAGCGTCGATGAGGATGCGGTGCCTGAGTCGACGCCACATGGGCTCGGTATGTCTATGCGACATCTTCAGCAGGAAGCTGCTGGCCTAGCGGCGTTGTTTGTGATGTTTTACTCGCACCACCGTGGGATCGAGACAGAGGCGTTGCTGACGCATCTACAGCGTCTCGGCCTCTGGCTATCGGCGCTTGATACCTCCGTTCAAATTTGACGTCATATTGACTGACGTTGCCGGCAGGTCGTCGACCAATCTACCCACCTGCGCTGGCGCTAGTAATTCGACTGCCACCAACCACCAGCCACCAGCGCCGACCACTGCGTTGAGCAGCAAGATGAGAAAAAGGTCGCTCAGTAAAATAGTCCAGTGATGAGCAGAAGCATTTCAAGTCTTCGACTTCGAAACCGGCTTGCGCCAGCGATTCAACTTTTGCCGCATCTTGAGTCGACGCGAGCCTACAAGCGCTCTTCCGGTCATTCCCCAGAGGCGACTTTCGGACCATCGCAGCAACGGCTTGTGCGTCGAAGATCCGGTGGCTGGGCCACGGCGATCAAACTGATCAGCCGCTAATAAAGTTTACGTTGGGCAGGTCCGCGCCATGAACGGCGCAACGCGGCCGATACAGCGTCCAAATGGCTGCCGGCGGGCGCTGGCCGGGCTTTTGCCGGATACCCGTAGACCATGATAGGGAGGCCAGCCGATTCAGGTCGGGCCTTTGAGGGCTGCGGCGGCTACTTGGATTCGCGGCGCCGCACCGATCCCCTGGTTCAAACACATTGACTCCAGATCAAAGTGCAAAGTTGGACTTGCGACGCATGCTTTAGCTGACAGCATTCGGCAGCCAGACTTGGATTGCGCCGACGGCCAAGGTGCTAAGCCGGCCATTTGTGTTTTGTTTGCAATATCTGGTCAATGTAGGTCAGCTGTTCCGGCCGAAGGCGTTGAAGCTCGGCCACTTCGGAGGGGCGCATCAAGCGCAACGACGAGAACTTCCCTAACTACGTGCGTCATGACAACTTTGGCAGCGTAAATGGAACACCTTGAAGCTCTAAAAAGGGCCAAGTGAATCGCCCCGGGATTGAACTGACCCCCAGAAGTTGGACATTGTGATCCCGCCGATCAGGCGGTGTTTCTCGACCGGTATTGAACCGGGCTAAGCCCTTTCAATCGCAGCTTGATGCGCTCGTGGTTGTAGTAGTGGATGTATTCATTCACGCCCGCTTCGAGCTCATCAACGTCGCCAAGTTTTTCAAGGTGGAAGTACTCCGCCTTGAGGGTGCCAAAGAAGCTTTCGATCACAGCATTGTCAAAGCAATTGCCTCTTCGGCTCATGCTTTGCGTTACCCCGCGATGCGCAAGCATCGCCCGGTATGGCTGCATTTTGTAATGCCAGCCTTGGTCTGAATGTACGGTCAGTCCAGCGACGTGTTTGGCCCGCGCAAGTGCCACATCCAACGTGCCGGAGACCAAGTCGAAGACAGGGCGCCTGGCCATGCGGTGCGCAATGATCTCGCCGTTGTACAAGTCTATGCAGGCCGACAGATAGAGCTTCTGCCCGTTCACGTTGAACTCGGTGATGTCGGTCGCCCATTTCTCATTGGGAGTCTTCGCGAAGAAGTCTCGCTTCAGGACGTTTGGCACGTGCACATCGCTGATTTCAGGGGCGTGCCAAGAGCGCTTCCTCGCCCGAATCAGCGTGCGCAATCCCATCTCCTTCATGAGGCGCTGGACGCAATTGTGGTTGACGGACACCCCCAGCGAATTGCGCAGCGCTGCCGTGATTCTTCGGTAGCCGTAGCGGCCTTTATGTTCACCGTAAACGGCGCGAACCTTTGCCTCCAAGCCGCTTGGCTCGATACGCTGGACGCCTTGCACTGGTAGTAGAAAGTGCTGCGCGCAAGCCCTGCTGCCCGCAGCAGGTCCGTCAATTTGTGGTGATGCCTCAATCCGAGTATCAAGCGCGCTTTGTCGGCGCAAGTGATCTCTTCGCTCGGATCAAGGCGTGCACTATTTTTAAGTACGCGACCTCCGCGCGCAGTCGCTCGTTCTCTTCGCGCAGGGTGTCCGCCGAATCGGGGATGGCCTCGGGCGGTGTCTCTGAGCAACGTCGTTCTGGCTTTGTATCTGGCTTTGTATCTGGCTTTGGCATGGTGTTCCCCAGAGCTTGCGCGTCGCCCTCAGCAATGTCGCGTCGCCAGACCACAACCTGGTTCGGATTGCGGATGTCATAGATGGCGGCGACCCGACGGCTGGACAGTCGTTCGCGGTCCTGATGTAACAGAACCTGCAGCTTGAATTCCGAACTGTAGGCGCTGCGCTTGGGGCGTAGACCGTCGATGCCGTGGAGGCGGTAGTGGCTCACCCAGGCACGGATTTTTTCCTCGGGCACTTTCCACCGCCGCGCCAACAGCTTTGCGCCGCCTTCACCTTCTAGAAAGCTATTGACGACCTGGAGCTTGAACTCCGTTTTGTACTTCTCCATGGGACTCCTTGAAGTTCGTCCAACTTCTGGGGGTCAGTTCAATCCTGGGGCGATTCAGGGCGATTCAAACCCAATGCTGGCAATGATTACCAATGCCAGCCCATGAGTCAACCACATTACCGGCATATTGGCACCTCGGCCTTCGTTCACAAGCTCGCCGTTCGCCGAGCGTGGGCGAAGAAGGGAGTCTCGACCGAGCTGCTGTCCTATGCGCGGACTCGAGCCCAAGAGCTTGGGCGTGCTCACCTTCGCCTGGACTGCGTCGCGGACCGCCACGGGCTACGAAGCCTCTATGAAAGCTTCGGCTTCGACTTGCACAGCGTTGTCACGATAGGAGCCACTTCGTTTGCGAGATATCAACTCTCGACGGCTGAACCGTAGGGCGCGCGAAGGCGCCAACCGGCTACAGTCGGGCCAGAAGCGGACTTTTGCGCGCCGCAGCCCGTCAGGTCGCCACCGCAGGGTATTCTGCGGACTTCGTTGAATTCTGAGGAGATGGAACCATGCCGAGCATGTCTGCATTCGTCCTGACCAGCTTCATCGCTTGGTCGCTGATTCTGCTTGTCCTCATGGAAGCTCTTCGTACCCGACTGGTCATGCAAAGGGCGGTCGCGGCGAATGAGTTCCAGCCCGACAACTCGAATCTGTCACCGTTCATGCAACGGCTCAGCAGAGCGCACGCCAACTGCCTCGAGGGCATCCCTGTATTTGGCGGCCTCTTGCTTATCGCTTTGGCTACCAACCGAACCAGCGTGACCGATGGGCTCGCGCCCTGGTTTTTAATCGCTCGCGTGTTCCAGTCGAGCGTCCATCTGTCGTCATTGAGCGTGCCCGCGGTCAATGCTCGATTTCTTGCGTTTCTGGCGCAGATTGGTATTGGGGCGTATTGGGTGTGGGCTTTGCTCGTCGCGTAGCCGCCTGCGCCGTGCCGGCCACGGACGGGAAGCGGCCAAAAGCCGACCTATAAATGACTCTGGCAAAGCGCTTGCAGAGACTGTTCTTCAAGGGTCGTCTCAGAATTTGCGCGCAAAGTAAGGTGAGGCGTTCGAATTTGCGCTGACGCGCTATATCGATGATGGTCGACTGCCGGCAGAGAACAATTGGATCGAGAACCAGATTCGGTCGGTGGCCGTGGGGCGCTTGAACTGGTTGTTTGCCGGCAGCTTGCGTGCGGGTCAGCAAGCCGCAGTGATCATAAGTCTGATCCAGTCGGCACGGCTCAACGGACACGACCCGTACGCGTATCTGAAGGACGTCTTCACGCGACTGCCGACGCAGCCGATGAGCTGAATCGAGGATGCTGCTGCCGCACCGTTGGAATCCGGGCACGAACTGAATCAGTACCGCGCTGACGCGCACCAGCGTTTGGCGTCAAGATGGGTTTGCCCGGTGATTACTCAAGAACAGCAGGCAGGCCGTTCCGACCGGCAGCTTGGCGCGATGGAAGAGCTCATGGCCCGAAGGGCCGCCGGCCGTGTGGCCGTGCAGCACCGAATAGCTTGCGAAGAAGGCCCCGAACATCATGATGTTGCTCAACAAAAAGAGCCAGAAGCCGTAGGTCACCACCACCCTCGCCGAAGCGGGGCCGCGCCCGGACGCGGGCACCTCTTCGCCGGAGGGCCCGTGTGTGTCCGCGTGAACGGTCAGGGCGCTCATGCGGCACCTGCCTCCAGCTCGCGCGCCGGCAGATGAACTTTGGGTGCCGGTCTCCATGAATGCCAGAGCAGTGCCGATGCAGAGCAGCCTCGATCACTTTACTTTGGGGCTGCCGCTCAAAAGCACTTGATTGATGAGTACCAGCAAATCATGGAAGCAGCGATTCAAGGCCCGCCGCTCGGTGTTGGCCTTATCAGGCAAGGGCGGGCCATGAGAGATGGTGCACACCGCAGCTGGATCCGTTCGGGATCGCTCAGAGGCGTGCAGTGGGACTACATAGTGACCGTGACGCAGTTGTCAACGCGGGCGATGGCCAGCACATCTTTTGTTACGTTCCGGAGGTTATCGTCAGTTTCGCCAGCGGGAGAATTCGCCGCCTGAGACGTCGCATCCAGGTCAAGCGTGAAGCGCGTGCCGCGGCCGACCACCGAGTCAACCTGAACCTGCGTGCCGAGTATTCGCGCCAGACGTGTGACGATGGACAGGCCAAGGCCGGCTCCATCGATCGACCCTTGGTCAGGCCGGTCAACGCGATAGAACTCCTTAAAGATATTGCCCAGATGCTGTTCAGGTATGCCGAAGCCCTGGTCCCACACCTGCACGCGAACTCCGCCGCGATGGCGCCGCGCGCAGAGCAGGATCTTCCGGTCGGGCTCGCTGTACTTGATGGCGTTACCCACCAGGTTGCCGATCATCCGCCGCATCTGCACGGCATCGGTCATCAGCAGGGATGGTGCGCCACGCCAGCGCAGCGAAATGCGGCGAGCAGCGGCGAGCGGTTCGAACTGGTTGTGAACGTCGGCGAGCAACTGCGCGATGTCAACCTGCGCGATCCGCAGCTGAACCTGGCCGCCGTCGAGGTTGGCCAGGTCGAACAGCGATTCAAAGAGTCCCCTCACCGCCTGGCTCGCCGCAGCGATCTTTGGCGCCAGTTGGATGTGCATGTCGGGGTGCTCGAGCAGGTGCTCGGCATAGAGCGACAACGCCAACACGGGCTGGCGCATGTCGTGCGACGCCGCCGCAAGGAAGCGGTTTTTGACACGCACGGCTTCGCGTGCTTCCTGTTCCCGCAAGGCGATGTCGTACTGCAGCCCGAATTGCTCGCGCTGGTTGTGGTGGATGCCTTTGCCGAAGCGTCCGAGCAGCCACCAATAGAAGAATGGCAAGCCGAGCAGCAACAGATCCGGTCCCGCGCTGCCGGATTCCTTGGTCGCTGTTATGCCAAGAAGCACTGCAATCAACATGCTGAACAGGGTGTTCGTGTAGGCCCTGGAAAGCGCAGGAACCAATGCGACAGTCGTCAGCGGCGCAGAAGCAACGCAAGCGAGCACCAGCCAGCAACCGAGCTGGTCATAGAGCGGAAGGTTGTCGAAACTGAAGAACAGCGACACGCCCCAGATTGCCCCGTGCAAAGTGAAGATCGGTCGCATGGCGGATATAAAGCCGGCCTGCATTGCCGACGTGTCCCGGCCAACCATGGCGGCGTAGGCAGCCTCGCGCCGATTGCGCCAGCCCAGGATCGCGAGTCCGGCGATCAGCCAGGTGAGCAGCAATGCTGGCTCCGCGTGACGCCAGCAGAACGCTGCGAAGACGGTCATCAGCGAGGCACCGACACGCTGGCGAAAGAGGGTGCCGCGCAAAAAGAGCCTCACCATACCCGAGCGGATCACAGCCTCGCGCGCTTCGGCCTCTGCGGAAAAGCCATCGTCAGGCTGGGTTTCTTTTTGCCCGCCAGAGATGAGACGCGTGGTCGTCGACTGCATTCGTTCGATACTCAGGTTTGCTGAAAATGGGTGAATCTAAAAAAGATTTCGGCCTAACGATCAGGCGGCATCGCTGCGTCGGCTTGAGCCTCTCTCCCGAGCACCTTGACGTGTCCGGCGGCGGCCTCCCGCCGAACGCTGTAAATCGGCTAGTGGTCAACTCGTAATGTAAACAAATGTTTACAGTTCGTAACTGAAAAAAGTCACGAACATTCCTATCTTGTGGGGGTGGCGTGGAGATTGCAGCGCGAAGTCGATCCGTGCCGTGCCGTGCCATGCCATGCCATGCACTTGCCGTCGCCTTCGCACATTTTTCTGACAGCTGTAACTCCTGGCGAACCAACATCACGTGCCTACCGAGCGCCGGAGACGCAACAGGTGACCTTGCCCTCGAAAAATGTATCCCTTGCTGAGCGTTTTAATTCAAGCAGGAGGCGGTGCGACTGGTCGAGGGTGGTCAGAGCATCGCGGCGGCGGCACGCATCTTGGGTCTGGTTGTTGACTGGAGTGAACCCCTACGGCTGGATCAGCGCGCTCCTGCGAACTAAGCCGCCTTCCGAGCAACTTGGGATTCGAATTCGTTGGGTGGAAGATAGCCAAGCGCCGAGTGAATCCGCTTTGCGTTGTAGACCTGTTGCGACCGGTCGAGAATTGACCAGTAAGCTGGCCACGACTTCAGGGCGATGCTGGCAGACTCCGCACGTCCCGCTTGACATAGGAGCGTCAACGCTTGCACTGAGACGCTCTTCGGGTCGTTGAAGGTGGAGCGACTGCACGGCAAACGGTTCAAGACCCGGCGCGAGGCGAAGGACGAAACCATCGATTGGCTGCTTTGGTACAACCGCGACCGGCTGCACTCTACTTGCATACGTCAGCCCGATGCAGTTCGAGCAGCACTGGCTTGCCAATCAGCCACAGCAAGCCAACTCATGAACTCGGCTATGGGGCACGGATTCCAGGGGCAAGCTCACTCGGTCACTCGCGACCACCGAGATCAATTAATTTTGCAACCCCGGACTTCTTCGTTATCAATGGCATGGCAAGAGGAGCCAGGTCAGTGTCAAAAGCTGACCGTACCTCATTGAACGCTGAAGCTGATCGCCTTAGCGCTCGCCTGCACCTTACCGTTGTCGTTGCTCACCCACTCAAGCAGAACCAAGTACTCCCCTTTGGGCGGCGCCAGCCAAAACTCGGTCTGACCCCCTTTGAGGTCGATGGCCTCACCTTTGGAGCCCGTGCGTTGAAGGTTGACTCGAAAATATCCTGTGCCTTCGGCATTGGCTGCGGAGTGCGACAAATTGAAGCCGCTCGCATGCAGCGCCATGCGAAACGGTGCGTATACCGTGCTGCCGGCAGCCGGCTGCATCACGAACACGCGTGGCGAGCCAAGTACGCTCGCAGGGGTTACCCCCTTGTTCTGCTTCGTGACCATGATGGTCAGCTCTTCGCTGTAGACGAAATACAGCACATGGGCATAGTTTGCGAGCAGCAATCGCACGGTGTGCGTGCCGGGTGAAAGATCCACTAAAGCTTCCATTTGACCCTTGCCAAAGTGGATGTAATTGGCGCTGAATGGCAGCGGCTTTTTCAGATCGACCGGTAACGGCGTGTCGATCAACAAATGCAAATGCCCGTGATTACCGACGGTTTTGCCGGCCGGAACGATGCCGACATTGGAAGCGCCGAAGCGCGCAACGAACGGTGATTCGACGGATTGCCCATCCTTGAGATTGGAGAAGTACAGCTCCTTGCCGAATTTACGCGCTGGTGAAAGCCACGGGCTCACGATGCGATCGGCTTCTTCTGCAGCTGGCGACTCGCCCGGTGACTGCAGTTCCTCCAGCGTTTGCGCACTGATGCATGCTGCGGCACAGCACAGGACTAGCGCTAGCAACGATCGTTCGCAGAAACGAATTCGTGCGAGGGGCAGAAGGCCACTGAATAACATCTTTTGACGTAATTATTTGTAAGAAGTGGATCATCACATCCGATTGATTCGATAAATTCTCGAAGCGAATATGACCCTAAAAATTTAGGGGAACTTCTACAGTTCTGCGGAGCAAGTGGAAAAACTGTGACAGAACGTGTCTATGTCCCGCGCGGCTGCGAAGGGCGTGACTCGTGATTTATTGAACATTTCCGCACGCCTCAAACACGCGCAAAAAGATCAGCTTCAGTGGAGCAACTGACCTTATCTGAGGCCACGCTGCTCAAGTGGGAACTTGACATGTTGCACGCAATGCTCACTGCATGAGGCAGCGGACCTTTACGGTTGCCGGTAATCAGTAAGCGGCCAGCCGTCCCACCTTGACGGCAATTAGCGAAGCCCGTTAAGCGATGTGTTGTTCAGTTTGCGGGCTGCCAGAGGTGCGGAAGCAACTCGTCTATGCGGCTGTTCAGATGTGTCGGCAGTCGCGTGAGCACGTCCTTCAGGTAAGCCCACGGATCGTAGCCATGCAACTTGGCCGACTGCATGTCTAGCGTCAATCTGGATGAGAGGCGTGTTGCCTCACGAAGGAATGTTACCCGCCGGCCGCTTGTCGTTTTGGCTCTCTATCTGCCCTGTTCAATTCAATGATCGAAGGCTGTGGGCATGTGGTCGAAGGCTGCGGCAGTGGGCAACGCAGGCCGCACAGCGGCGCGTTGTCCACGGTCGCAGCCGGTGCGCCGCAGGCGCATCGTCCACATGTCCATAGTCTGCCGGGCGCGAAGTTTTCGCGGCGGCTGTTTCACACTTCGGCTGGTATGCCGGTCGACTTGCGCAGCCGGCCCAGGATCATTTCTCGCGCCCGCTCGGCGCGCCAAGCTTTGACCCGGCGTTGCAACGTTCGCAGTTGCGCGTTGCCGGCATACGCTTCCGGGAACATCGTTGCCAATCGGTTCATCAACTCGTTGCCCGAAGCGGACGGCTCGGCAATCAGCCAGCCGTCGACAAGCGGCCACGCGTCGGCGAACGGATCAACCTTTGTCCGCCACCAGTGCTTGGCGCCGGGCTGTTTGCGATGCGTGGGTCGGGCCTCTCCATCCTTCCACGCCGTGGACAGGCTCATGAGGAAGGCGTCGACGTCCGGCGACCTGCCTGGCGCAGCGTCGCTTGGCGTGCCGTGCGCTGCGATCTCACTCAGCGTTTGCTGCGCCTCCCGAATCTCTTGCAGCAACTGCACCGGGTCGAGGCTTTCGAGCTGCGCCTTCAGCCGCGCCTTGATCGCCGTCGTTGTGCTGGCGTGAGCCAGCAGCCGATCGCAAGGCGTTGCTGGTGTGAAGTAGATCTTGTGCACCCTGGCGCCGTCGCGCGTCTTGGATTTCAGCTTGAACGATGGCTGGAAGAAGTTCACGTACAGGCGAGATGACGCGTACAGCGTCGCAAGGGCCTTCGTCGCTCCGACCCCACTCAGACGGCCGTAGCCGACCAGCCTGCGCACGATGGAGCCGTTCTTCTGCTCGACCCAGGCCTGATCATTCTTCTTGTAGGCACGCGAGCGGGTCTGCACGAGGCCATGGCCTTTGCAGTAGTCGAACACGCTCTCGCTCATGAAGGCGCTGTCGTTATCGGAGTCCACGCCGAGCATGGCGAACGGCAGCTCGCCCGCCACCTGCTCGAACGCCCCGACGATCAGCATCTGTTCCCGCATTCTCATGGCGACGCACTCGGTCCATCCCGTGGCAATGTCCGTCATGGTCAGCGTATGAACGTAGTCGCCATCCGTCTTCGGGCCGCCACAGTGCTCGACCATGTCGATCTCGAAGAAGCCTGGCGGTGGGTCTCGCCAGTCGGAGAAGGTGCGCACTGGGATACTGCGTCGGATGGCCGAGCCCACTCCCTTGCGGCGCTTGCGCTGTCCGTCGATGTGCAAGCGCGCAGCGGCGAGCATGCGGTCGATGGTCGCTGCACTGACCTGAAGCACCTTGGTCCTAATGATCGGATCCAAGTCGAGATGGCCGTGACGTTCCATCGCGTCGACCAGGAGCGGGATCAGCGCCTTCAGCCGTTTGCCGCAGACCCGATCTGCCGCCTCCCACAGCATCGTCAGCGCTTGGCGCACCGCCTCGTCGTAGAGACGATTGCGCGCTCGCGCAGCACTCGTCTTCGTGACCTCGTCGCGTAGCACTCGGATCGCATGCTTGCGGTGATAGCCGGTCAAGGCCACGAATTCATCGAGGATCTTGATCCGGTCGCCGAACGCCGCGCTGCGATACCGCTCCCGCAGCGCCTCGACCAGTTCCTTGCGTGTCGTCATGCTGATTTGCCTTGTCACGTTGTGCTCCCGCTGGACAATCCAACGGGTAGCAAATTACGTGAGGCAACAGGTCAGCACGAGTAGCATTTTTGATGCGGCAATGCGCCGGCCAAGGTAATTGTCGTCAACCAAACGTGTTCATTGAGCGGCTGTGGCGCTCGATCAAGTACGAGGAGGTGTACCTGCACGCCTACGAGAGCGTCGGCCAGGCCCGCACCGGGATCGGCCGGTACATTGAGTTCTACAACACCCGCCGACCGCACTCGAGCTTGCAAGCCCGCACACCCGATGTGGTGTACTTCGACTCGCTGCCATGGCCTTTGGTTGGCGACAATTGGTTTGTCCGGCGCATTGACTCAGTAGTTTTGCTACCCATGCTGACCTGTTGCCTCACGTAATTTGCTACCCACCGGATGGTCCGGCGGGAGCAAGCAACGTGAAGAGGCAAGTCAGCATGACCACACGCAAGGAGCTCACTGAGGCGATCCGTGAGCGATACTATGGGCATCCGGCGTCGACCGGAGCCGCATCCTCGATGAGTTCGTGGCCGTCACCGGCTATCACCGCAAGCACGCGATCCGCTTGCTTGCAGATGCATCACCGAAGCCGGCGCGACCGCCGAGGAACCGCGTGTACGACGAAGCGGTACGGCAAGCGTTGATCGTGTTGTGGGAGGCAGGCGACCGCGTCTGCGGCAAGCGCCTGTAGACGCTCATCCCGATCCTCGTCGTTGCCATGGAGCGGCACGGTCATCTGCAGCTTCACGCGGATGTCCGCGCCCGGCTCATGCAGATCAGTGCCGCCACCATCGAGCGCACCCTGGCCGCCACGCGTGTCAGCACCGACGGCCAGCGCAAGCGCAGAACAGGCGTGGATGCAGCCATCCGGCGCAGCGTTCCGGTTCGCACCTTTGCCGACTGGAGAGACCCGCCACCGGGCTTCTTCGAAGTCGACATGGTCGAACACTGCGGTGGCTCCAAGATGGGCTGTGACTTCGTCCATACCCTGACGCTCACCGACATCGCCAGCGGCTGGACCGAATGCGTCGCAATGCCGGTACGCAATCAGGCGCTCATCGTGGAAGCGCTGTCCATCGTAGACGTATCCCGAGCGGCTGCAAGAGGCCAAGATGAGCTAGATCGTCTACCAGAACATGCCGGGTGCCGTACTTCCCTTCGGCATGCTTGGCGTCGACACCGACAACGACAGCGCCTTCATGAACCAGACCGTCTTCGACTACTGCCGGGCGCATGGCCTGCAGCAGACGCGTTCGCGTGCATACCGCAAGAATGACCAGGCTTGGGTCGAGCAGAAGAACTGCTCGGTCGTGCGACGTCTCGTCGGTTACGCAAGAGTGTCGGGCCTGCCAGCAACGCGCTCGCCGGTCAGATAAGAGCCGCGGTAAGGCTCCATCTTGGCCCAGCGGAGAATACATTGGCTTGGTCTCTTGACGTGGCCATGACCCGTACTGGCTCCCCAGCGGGCCTGTTCGTCGTGGGCTTCTTTGAACCCGGCAGCCACTGCCGCAATTCTTTGCGCACCAAGCCCAGATAGACCGGCTTGCGCCGCTGCAAAAAGTCCACGATAGATCCGCAATCGCTGCCGTCGCCGGTGCTGAAGTACACGTCGTGACCGTCCTGCTTCCGGATCACAATGATTTTGTCGCCACCCAGCTTCAACACCTTCGAAGCGGCGCTGCTCTCCCCTTCCACCAGCTCGTAGCCGAACTCGGCTTGAGCGTAGTCAGTCAACGAAATGTCCGACTTAAAACGGCTAAGTTCTGCGTCCATGTTGGCCTTTACGACTAATTCGGTCATTGCTCACTTGCTGTCCCCTTGACTGTCCCCTCGCTATCGAGGGCGGTCGATCTCTCGATCGATCTGCGGATCTCGCTGCCGTGGCTGCGGCGGGGGTGGCGCCAGATTCCGCGGCGGCTGCACGAGCTGGCCCTGCGTCTTGTCGTACGTCACGACGATCTTGTCCCGCGTCGTGATCTTTTGGTTGTTGATGAGTTTGTTGATCCAGACGGCATTATCGAGCTTGCTGATGTCGTGCAGCACGACTGACAGATCGCCAGTGCGCTGTCCGATGTGCGTGTCTGTGATGTAGACGATCGGGCCTTCGTAGACCTGCTCGCTTCGAGCGATGCTCACGATCCACTCCACTTTCCCCGGTCGTAAGCCATCGAGGCGCACAAGAAGATCGTCGTAGTATTTTTTCGTGACCTTCGCGCCGATCACCACGCCGTCAGCCCGGGCCGTAGCTGGTGCTACGGGCTGCGCTGGCGCAGCGGGTGGGAAATTCATAGCCTTTGGCGGAATAGCGCGCTCAGTGGCTGCCCGAACCTTTGCTTCTCTGGCTTTGGCCTTGGCTTTCCTGTCCTCGGCTCTCTTGATCGCGGCTTCTTTGGCTTCGGCGGCGAGCTTCGCTTCCGCCTCTTTCACCTCTGTTGCGAGCTTTGCCTGTGTGGCCAGGTTCGCCGCCTGGCCGAATCGGCTCATCCTCGATGCCGCTGCCGGCGCCGGTTGCTCGACCTGGTGGTTTACGCCGGCGTCGTCTCTTTCACTTCGAGCTCCGCCAGCTTCCCCGAATAAATCTGTTGGCGTCTTCGTCATCAGCGCCTTAAGCGCAGCAGCACCCCGAGCCATCCGAAGGCTCACGAGTCGATGCAGTCGACGCTCTCCAATGCGGATGCTTTGCTCAAGCAAGACCGACAAGGTGCGGTCCTGACGTGCAGCCAGGACGCGCGCGACCTCGGGCGTCTTAGCTGCTATCCGCTTGGGCCCGAGGTGCTCCTCAGGAGCGCGCTCGATTCCTTGGGCCTTCAGGCTCAGGTGCGTCACGCGGTCGGGCAGATCGAGCTTCTCTAAATGCTTGTTTTGCAGCGCGGCGAATCGCTCGCGCAATGCAACGAGCTCGGCCTTTCGTTCCGCCACCATCTTCGGCTCGCCGCGGGCCTTCTTGCAGCCGCCGCGCTCGGGCTCTTTCAGATTCGCGCGCTTGAAATAATGCTCCGGCGTCTTTCGCTCTACCGCGTCATGCGTGCGCTCCGAAAACATGATGTGAGCGTGCGGCTGCTCGCCGCCTTCGAGTGCTGCGCGGGGACAGTGAATCGCGTAGGTGCAGACATGCAGGATACCGATCTCGGTCGCGATGAAATCGCGCACGAGGTCGAGGCGCTGCTCGGAAGTCATTTCGCGGGGTAGCGCGATTTCGTATTCTCGATAGCCCGCCGCGTTCGCGCGTTCGAGACGGTCGCTTTGCTCCCAGAATTCGTGCGCGTTGGTTGCCCACTCGGGCAGGTTCAGCGTCTCGGAAAAAGCGAGATCGTCACGATCTCTGGTTTTGTATTTCCCCGCCCGCTCGATGTAGTCCGCGTGCGCACCTCCCTGCCCTCCGGCTCCGGCTTTGGCGGCGATATGAAATGAGACCATTTTCCCCGAGTTTAAAGCCAGCGGCAGGCGAGCGAAGTTTCTTGCGTAAAACTACTAAGTGCGCCTATGTAAATCTGAACCCTTCCCGCGTGCGTCTCGAAGGCTATCTTGTCTCTGATTCCCGTTTTACTCCTAAAAGCCCGACTACATCGCACTACCTTAAACTTTGTGCACTACAAAAAACAGGCAACAACATGAGAACGAACTTGGAACGCTCCGAGAAACTGAGAACGGATATTGAAGCACGGGAGAAAAGACTGGTCACTCAGAAAAGCACGATCGCCAATTTGAAAAAGGCAAAGCTCAAAATCGATCACCTCGACGTGGCTTCAAAAAGAAAGGCGGACACCCGCAAGAAAGTCCTCATCGGCTCTTACATCCTGGGTGAAATGGCAGTCAGGGAGGAAATCAAAGCGGACGTGCTTGCTGGCCTGGACCGCTTTCTGACCCGTCCGGACGAGCGCGCCCTGTTTAGACTCGACCCGCTGCCGGTCGTTTCCGCCGATCCCGTCCGGACCGACCCGCTGCCCGTAGTCGTTTCCTCTACTGGCGTCAGGACGGGTCAGGGATTCGATCAGTTAGCAACGAACGCCCAGATTTCACCTTCCTGAAATGCGTCGTAGAAGGCTTCATCGGAACTAGGGACCTGAGGGAAGTGGCCGCCGCCGGCTTCCTCCCCGTCGTCGAATAACTCCCGGCCCGGCCTCGAACCCGGGCGCCTCGAGCCCGTGCGAAAAACTCCCGGCCCGTGCCTGGCGTCACCGATAGCGTGGCTGCGGGCTGGATGCAGCCGGTCACTTTGGTGAAGTCGAACTAAGTCGGACTAGCCTGAGGACCGGCCTTAGCAGCCGCCCAATTTCTAGACCTCGCATTTCCGCTAAACGCTCTTGGTGTCGGTCAATCTGCGCTTGAATCGTGCGCCGCCTGATTTCCCACTGTGCAGCTGCAAGCATGGACGCGTGCTTATCCGCTTCACGTTCATGCACCAACTTCGCCTTGACCGTAAGTCAAACCTGAAACTTGCAATCTCGGTCGAAAGCAATCTGGAGTTCACGAGCTAAAAACTGGGACAGAGCCACACCCGATGCGACCGCAACAAAAGCCGAATCACGCAACCGATATGACTCAGCGTTGGCTGCTTCTAGCTCAGAGTCCTGCGTAGCTAAATAAGTTTGCAGTACCTCCCTGTGTAGGGCACGGGGTCTCCAAGTGAAAGAGAACATGGTCGGATGCGGCGACATGCGCGGCTTGCCAAAGAGCATCCGCCGTAGCTGGAGGCGCAACAGGCACGGAAATGGGCCCTATGAGCTGCATCATGGCCACGAGCTCAGCACGGACGTCGTTCCTGTGCCGCTGATGCGTACTTCGGCGGTGCATGACCGGTGATTTCGACATCGTGACCGAAGAGGTTTCGAGCTACATCTGACCGGTTGCACGGTCGGTGCTGACGTTGCGTATGAAGCACCCGCTGGGCATGGCCTTGCGCTTTTTGAGGGCCGCGTTCAACACCACAGTAACGCATGATCAAGGACATGCTCGGACTTAAGCACCAGAGCTGCCTGTCGCACGAGCGCATCGCCCAGAGCCTCTCGATCTCCAAGGAAGCCGTTGCCAAATACCTCAGCTTGGCCGATGCGGCCGGGCTTGACTGGCCGTCAACGGCCGAACTGGACGAGGCCTCGCTGAGACGCCGGTTGCTGAGCGGCGGCATGGCGCTTAGCCGCGTGGTCGAGCCCGACTCCACGCACGTACCCGTCGAATTGTGCCGCGAGGCTGACCGTCCGGTCCATACATCGAATGCGCGAGCACACACCTCCTCGCTCCGATTCACGGCAGCCGACAACGGAATTACAAGGCACGCACATTCGCCTTGGTTCCAAACGGCCGGGAAACCGGTCTCGATCCGTATTTACCAGCCCAAATGAACAAAAGCGAGTTCGGGACGAATCCCTGCAAAAGCTCTGCAAGCTCTCAGTGTGCCTCTCCGCCTCCGCTGCATCAGCGCGTGCTCGCTGGCGGTGCCGACTCGTATGTTTCGACGATGGCGGGCACCGGTGTCGCCACCGAGCCCTCGATGCGAGGTGGCGACGCCACGGCGCCTGCGGGAGATGTCCGCCGAAACAGCGCATCGGGCGACAGGCTCAAGCCGACACCGAAGCCCTGACCCGAGGCGCCCGCCACGCCGACGCCGATGCCAGCGCAACCCGACAACGTCAGCGACATCAACGCAGCAGGCAACCCAATGAACAGCGCCATCGACATGCCGATGCGATGGCGCGCCTGCATCGTCAGACCAGCAGCGCGTTGACGCGGCGCACGTAAGCGGCAGGGTCCGCCGGCAGCCCGCCTTCGGCCAGCAAGGCCTGGTCGAACAGGATGTTCGCCAGGTCGTCGAAGTGAGCCGACGTTTCCAGCTTCTTGACCAGCGGATGATCGGCGTTCACTTCGAGCACCGGCTTGAGTTCCGGCGCGGGCTGGCCGGCCTGCTTCAGCATGCGCGCGAGCTGCGTGCTCATGCCGCCGTCCTGCACCACGAGGCACGCGGGCGAGTCGACCAGGCGCGTGGTCACGCGCACGTCTTCCGCCTTGTCCTTGAGCGCGGCCTTCAGCTTTTCGAGCATCGGCTTGAACGACTCGGCCGCCTCTTCAGCCGCCTTCTTCTCGCCTTCGTCTTGCAGCTTGCCCAGGTCGACCGCACCCTTGGCCACGCTTTGCAGCGGCATGCCATCGAACTCGTTGAGGTAGTTGAGCGCCCATTCGTCGACACGGTCTGTCATCAACAAGACTTCGATGCCCTTCTTCTTGAAGACCTCGAGCTGCGGGCTGTTCTTTGCGCCTGCCATTGTGTCGGCGGTGATGTAGTAGATGGCGTCCTGGCCCTCTTTCATCCGCGCCTTGTAGTCGGCGAAGCTCACGCTCACCGTGTCGGTCGTGCTCGATGCAAAGCGCAGCAGCTTGGCGATGCGATCGCGGTTGCCGTTGTCTTCGCCCAGGCCTTCTTTCAGCACGGCACCGAACTCGGCATAGAACTTCGCGTACTTGCCGGCGTCTTCGGACGTGGCCGCTTCGGTGGCGTCGTCCTTCTTGTCGACGACATCGGTCACGCCGTCGCCGGCCGTTTCAGCAGGTGCGGCTTCGACAAGTGCAGTCGCCTTCTTCGCCAGGTCTTCCAGCATCGACAGCACGCGCTTGGTGCTGCCTTCACGAATCGCCTTGACGTCGCGGCTCTCTTGCAGCAGCTCGCGGCTGACGTTGAGCGGCAGGTCGGCCGAGTCGATCACGCCTTTGACGAAGCGCAGGTAGCTCGGCATCAGTGCCTCGGCGTCGTCCATGATGAAGACGCGCTTGACGTAGAGCTTGACGCCCGCGCTCTTGTCGCGGTTCCACAGATCGAAGGGCGCCTTGGCCGGGATGTAGAGCAGCTGCGTGTACTCGGTCGAACCTTCGACCCGGTTGTGGCTCCAGGTCAGCGGTGCCTCGTAGTCGTGGCTGATGGCCTTGTAGAACTCGACGTATTGCTCGGGCGTGATGTCTTTCTTGGCACGGCTCCACAAGGCATTGGCCTTGTTGATGGTTTCCCATTCGCCGGTCTTGACCATGTCGCCGGGCTGATCGTTTTCGCCCTCTTTCCACTCCTCTTTTTCCATCAGGATGGGCAGCGAGATGTGGTCGGAATACTTGCCGACGATCTGCTTGATCTTCCAGGCGTTGAGGTATTCCTCGGCGTCGTCGCGCAGATGCAGCGTGACCGTCGTGCCGCGGTCGACGCGCGTGATGGTGTCGACGTCGAAGTCGCCGGCGCCACCACTGACCCAGCGCACGCCGTCTTCGGTCGGCAGGCCGGCACGGCGCGACTCGACCGTGATCTTGTCGGCCACGATAAAGCCGGAGTAGAAACCCACGCCGAACTGGCCGATGAGCTGTGCGTCGGCCTTTTGGTCGCCGGAGAGCTTGCTCATGAAGTCCTTGGTGCCGCTCTTGGCGATCGTGCCGAGGTTGTCGATCGCCTCCTGCCGCGACAGGCCGATGCCCCGATCGGCGATGGTCAGCGTGCGGGCCGTCTTGTCGAAGCTGATGCGGACATCGAGCTCGGGCTGGTTCTCAAAGAGGTCCGGCTGGTCGATGGCTTCGAAGCGAAGCTTGTCGCAGGCATCCGACGCGTTGGAGATCAGCTCGCGAAGAAAGATCTCCTTGTTCGAATACAAGGCGTGCGTGACCAGGTGAAGCAGTTGGGCGACTTCGGCCTGAAAGGGGAGTTTGGTGCTGGAGGGTTCGGACATGGCTCAGACGTGGGTGCGAAAGACGAAAATTCTAGACACCCCGCGCCGTCCGCCCTGAACGCCCCGTTCAGCGCGGCTGCGACTCGACTTCCTGCGTCCAGCGTTCGATCAGCCGCTTGCGCTCGGCTGCCTTGCCGTACTTCTCGAAGTCGTACTTGATGAGCTTGATGCCGTCCGACGACGGGATGCGCGGATCGGGTTTGAAGGTCTTGTTGGCCGGCGTCTGATAGCTGCCCGCCGCGGCACCGATCGCCTGGCCCTCAGGGCTCATCAAAAAGTCGTAGTACTTGATGGCGTTGGCCTTGTTGCGCGCGCCTTTGACCAGCGCGATGCCGCCGATTTCATAGCTGGTGCCTTCGCAAGGCGCCGCCGTCTTCACCGGGAATTTGTCGAAACGCCACTTCTCGAAGCCGAACAAGAAGCTGACGCCGATGGCGACCTCGCCCTTGGCCACGTTGGGTGCCTGCGCCTGTCCGCTCCGGGTGTAGGTCGTCACATTCTTGTGCAGCTTCTTGAAGTAGTCGAAGGCAGCGTCTTCGCCCATCTGCTGCACCAGGCCAGCGATGATCGTGTAGGCCGTACCGCTCGATGCGGGATGAGAAATCTCGATCTCGCCCTTGTACTCGGGTTTGACCAGGTCGGCCCAGCACTTCGGCTCGGCCAGCTTTTTTTTCTTGAGCACGTCGGTGTTGAAGCCGAAGCCGATCACGCTCGTATAAAAGCCGCCGACCTGGTTGCCCGACATCGCGTACTGCCGCACCGCCCATTCGTGCAGATCGTTGATGTAGGCCGGTCGATACGGGTCGAGGAGGCCCTGTTCGGCCGCCTGCAGAAACGGATCGCCGGTGCCGCCCCACCAGATGTCGGTCTTGGGGTTGGCCGCTTCGGCGCGCAGTTGCGCCCCGATCTCGCCGGTACCCTTGTGCGACTGATTCACCTTGATGCCAGTTGCCCGCGTGAACGCAGCGGCCGCGTCTTCGCACCAGCCGACGTCGGTACTGCACAACGCGTTGACTGTGCCCTGCTGCGCTCGCGCGCTCGTCGGGATCAGGACGAAGGCGCTGGCCAGCAGCAGCCCGGCAGCGGCGGTTTTGAAGGCGAATGGGCTCATGGCCGCAAAGCGTAGTCGCAAAGCGAGCCCATGAAATGCGGGTTATCCGTGAAGAACTGGCTCAGCCTGCCACTGAGCCAACTCCCATGTCAGTCGACTCCTACATTGCTGCCTAGAATCCGCCCGTCACACAACGAGGAATCAGGGATATGGAACACAGCACTCCTAAAAAGTGGGCGGCCGAATTCATCGGGACGTTCTGGCTTACTTTCGGCGGCTGCGGCAGCGCAGTTCTGGCAGCGGCTTTTCCGGCACTCGGCATCGGCTTTGCCGGCGTCTCGCTGGCTTTCGGCCTGACCGTATTGACCGGTGCCTACGCGCTGGGCGGCATCTCAGGCGGCCACTTCAACCCGGCCGTATCGGTCGGTCTGGTGGTCGGTGGCCGCTTTCGCGCCAGCGAGCTCGCGGGCTATGTGGTGTCGCAAGTGCTCGGCGCCATCGCCGGTGCCGGCGTGCTTTACCTTATCGCGACCGGCAAGACGGGTGCCGACATCGGCGGCTTTGCGACCAATGGCTACGGCGCGCATTCGCCCGGCGGCTACAACATGATGTCTGCGCTGCTGATCGAAGTGGTGCTCACGGCCATCTTCCTGATCGTCATCCTCGGCACCACCTCCAAGCGCAATCCGGCGGGCTTCGGCGGTCTTGCCATCGGCCTGTGCCTGACTTTGATCCACCTGATCTCGATCCCGGTGACCAACACGTCGGTCAACCCGGCCCGCAGCACCGGCCCGGCGCTGTTCGGCCCCGGCTATGCCGTCGACCAGCTGTGGTTGTTCTGGGTCGCGCCGATCGTCGGCGCCATCCTGGGCGCGCTGATCTACAAACTGCTGCTCACGTCGCCTGCGGATGAACCGCACCCGACGCTGGCGCGCGACGTTCCGGTGGCCTGAAGCCAATCAGGAACCAGTGCCCATTGGCAGTGAGGTCGACTGGCCGAGCGCTTCGGTGCCGCTCGGATGGGAGGCCAGCACGGCGCCCTTGTAGACCTCGTCCGACGAAATGCTGCCGGCGGGCATCGGCATCGAGGTCGATTGACCCCTTGCCTCGGTGTCGGCCGGGCGGGCAGCGGCCATCGCACCCTTGGTCACTTCGTCGCTCGACGCCGTGCCTTCGATGGACATGCTGGTGGACTGGCCGATCGCCTCGCTACCGCCGCCGTCCCATTTAGGGGTCTGCGCCGAGGCCGCGGCGGAGCCGAAAGCGGTGACGGCAGCAATGGCGCCGAGTGCCAGAAATCGAGTCGAAGCTTGCATGATGGTCTCCTTGGGGATCGTCGGTCTTGCACCGGAAGCGACATGCTCGTCGGTCGACCTGAGATCACTCTAGGCATGCAGACTGAGCGCCCAGTGAGCGTCGAATTACGCCCGGGTGAGCAAAAACCTAGTTGGCCGTGACGGACAACTGCACAGGCAGATACACGCGGGCGACGACGCCCGGTCCGCCCTCGTCCACAGAGCGGTTGCGCAGCGCGATGCGCATGCCGTGCCGGGCGGCTGCCGCCTGAGCGATCGACAGCCCCAGCCCACTGCCACCCGCTGCTGCACCCGGCGCGCGAAAGAAACGGTCGAATACCCGGCCCATCAGATCCGATGGAATGCCTGGCCCGTGGTCGATGACATCCACCACCGGACGCCCTTCGACCGCATGCAGCCGCACGTCGACTGCGGTCCCCTGCTTCGTGTAACGCAGCGCGTTGTCGATCAGGTTGTCGAAGACGCAGCGCAGCTCGCTGGCCGGCGCATCGACCAGCTGGTACAGCTGTCCTTCAAAGCCGACATCGACGCCGCGCTGATCGGCCAGCACCATGAGGCTGCCGATGCTGTCGCGCAGCAGTGCCGCGAGGTCGACCGGCGCCGCCGCGCTCGTCGATGGCGGCGCCTCTTGGCGCGACAACGACAGCAACTGATCGACCAGACGCCGAGCGCGCGTCACACCCGCTTCGAGCTGCGCAAAACGCTGTGCCGCATCGCCATCGCTCGCAACGTGCGGGCGCAGCGCTTCGATCTGCAGCGTGATCGCCGCGATCGGACTGCGCAGCTCGTGTGCAGCGTCCTGCACAAAGCGCCGCTGCGTCGCAAAGGCAGCACGCAGTCGCGCCAGCAAGCCGTTGAAAGCATCGACCAGCGGCATGATTTCTTCAGGCACGCGCGCAACCGAAAGCTCCGACAGGCTGCGCTCGTCCTGCGCCACCACGTCGCGTGCCACGGCTCGCAACGAGCGCGATGCCGCGGTGACGATGATCCACAAAATCAGCATCGCCAGCGGCAGCAGCAGGGCGATAGGCAAGCCTTCGAACAGGGCACGTCGTATGACGCGATGCCGACGGAAGTCGTCGCTCTGCACCACCTGCACGCGCAGTTGGTCTTTGCGCACGCCGGGCGCGGTGTACACGCGCCAGTCGGTGCCGGTGCCGGTGCCGGTGTGCACGTCGCCGAAGCCGGTCTGCGTCTGCAACGGCACTGTCAGCGCAGGCCAACTGCTGGCGAGCAGCGTGGTGCCGTCGGCGCTCCAGAGCTGCAGGACGAAAGCGCCGCGGCCGAGGTCTGCCGCTTCGGGCAGCGGCAGCAACGCGGGCGGCCGGTGGTGCGCCGTGTACGACTCGGCCACCAGGCGCATCTGGTCGTCCATGAAGTTGTGGACCAGCCGGCCATAGACAACGTAGGCGGACCAGGCCGTCAGGCCGGCAGCGATCAGGTGCAGCGTCAGCAACCACCACAACAACTGGCCGCGCAACGAGTGCGGACGGCCCCACGCACGGCTCGCGCGCAGCGCGTCGATCACGCAGGTACCACGCGCCAGCCCAGCCCGCGCACATTGCGGATCGCGTCGGGGCCGATCTTGCGGCGCATGCCGTGGATGAGCACGTCGACCGCGTTGCTCGTCACCTCTTCGCCCCAGCCGTAGATGCGGTGTTCGAGCTGGTCGCGCGAAAGAATGGCGCCGGGGCGCTCCAGCAGCGCATGAAGCAATGCGAATTCGCGCGCTGTCAGCGCCTCGCGTTCGCCTTGTATCAAGACCTCGCGGGTCGTCAGATCGAGCTGCAGAGCGAGCGTGCCGACCAGCGAATGCGCGCTGCCGTCGCGCCGACGGATCACGGCGCGCATGCGTGCCAGCAGCTCGCGGAACTCGAAAGGCTTCAGCACATAGTCGTCGGCGCCGAGGTCGAGGTTCTGAATGCGGTCGTCCAGCCCGTCGCGCGCTGTCAGCACCAATACCGGCGTGAGGTCGCCGCGTTCGCGGGCGCGGCGCAGCACCTCGGTGCCGTCCTGCTTGGGCAGCCCGAGGTCGAGCAGCACGCAGGTGTAGCCGCCATCGGACATCGCACTCTGCGCGAGCAAGCCATCGCGCACCCAGTCGACCGACCAGCCAGCGCTTTCGAGCGCCTGCATCAGGCTGCGCCCGATCATGTCGTCGTCTTCCACCAGCAGCACGCGCACGTTGTCTCCTTGCTCTTTTTTCCTTGCCCTTCGGGCATACGGCGCAGGCTACGCCGCTTTTCTTAGGGTGCCCAGAGTGGGCGCTGAAGTCCGGGCGGAGTCAGGTAGCGCTGGGAACGAGCGCTGACGATGCGCGTTTAGTCACGTATCCCATCATCTGGAGTTTTCGCATGAAGTTTTCCGTCAAGTTGCTGCTCGCCGCCACCGGCCTCGTCGGCATGCTGGCCACCCAGGCACAGACCCTCCCGACCGACGCGCCAGCCGGCAGCACGGTGCAATGCAAGGACGACAGCTACGCCTCGCCCGATACCAAGTCAGGCGCATGCCGCGGTCACAAGGGCATCAAGACCTGGTACGGCAAGGCGGGTGCAGCCGCTGCACCGGCGGCTGCAGCCACTGCGGCTGCTGCCGCCCCCGCAGTGCAAACGCAATCGGCCGCCGTGAGCAAGACCGGCGTCGCGCCTTCGACCGGTGGTGCCACAAAGACCCCCGCGAAGAACGACCCGTCGACCATGACGGCAGCGCCAGGCGGCGGTGCCGGCAAGGTATGGGCGAACGACGAAACCAAGGTCTACCACTGCATGGGCGACCGCTACTACGGCAAGACCAAGAAGGGCGAGTACCTGAGCGAAGCGGATGCCAAGGCCAAGGGCATGCACGCCTCCCACAACAAGGCTTGCGCGGCCTGACCGCAGAGCGCTAGAAGCGCTCGTCGGCGCCCAGGTAGCGCCACTGCCCGGCCGGCAAGTTGCCCAACACGACGCGGCCGATGCGGATGCGCTTCAGGCCGACGACCTTCAGGCCGACCTGCTCGCACATCCGACGGATCTGCCGCTTCTTGCCTTCGGTCAGGATGAAGCGCAGTTGCTCGGGGTTCTGCCAATCGACCCGCGCCGGCTTGAGTGGCTGACCGTCCAGGCTCAGGCCATGGCGTAGCCTTGCGAGCATGGCGGGCGGGAACACCGCCTGCACATTCGTCGAAATGGCATCGTCGTCATCGATGCGCACCAGTTGCCCCATGGGCGCCGGCCTGCCCAAGCCGTGATAGGCCACGCGCACCAGGTATTCCTTCTCCATCCCCGAGTCTTCGCCGATGAGCTGGCGCGCCACGCGGCCGTCTTGCGTCAACACCAGCAGGCCGACCGAGTCGATGTCGAGCCGCCCTGCAGGCGCCAGGCCGCGCAGTTGCGGCGGGGAGAATCGGTTGCGGCTCGGGTCCTCGCGCCAGTGCGTGCGCGGGTTGACGAGCACCACTGCGGGCTCGTGCCCGTCTTCGGCCTGGCCGCTCACGTAGCCCATCGGCTTGTGCAGGATGATCGTCACCTGCTGCTGCTGATGCTGCTCGGCCTTGCGGTCGACCTCGACGCGGTCGGCAGGCGTGACCTTGACGCCCATCTCGGCCGGCCGGCCGTTGACCTTCACCCAGCCCTGCGCGATCCATTCGTCGGCCTCGCGGCGCGAGCACAAGCCGAGTTCGGCCATGCGTTTGTTCAGGCGCACGGCGCCGGGGGCGGAGGGTGTGGACTCGGTCATGGTGGGGTGGACCCGAGTCTACCGAGCGGCGCACCGCTTGCACCGCGCCACTGAAGACGGTCAGACCTTGTACGCGGCGAACTTCGCATCCAGCTCGGTGCCGAAAGCATGGTTTGAAAAGTTGCTCAAGACCTTCACTGAGATCGCCAGCACGATGCGAAGAATGTCTTTCTCCTGATAGCCGGCCGCCAGAAATTCGGCCACCGTGTCGGCGCTGGGGCGGCCATTGCTTCGCGCCATTTCCTGGGTCAATGCATGGAGCGCAGCGAGTTGCCCTGCCATTCAGTCCGGTCCTTGCCCTGTCAACTGGCGCCAAGCATGTATTCGCGTACCAGCTCACGGGCCCGGTGCAAGCGGCTTTTGACAGCGCCGGGCTGCTCGGAAAGGCGTGCGGCGATCTCGGCGATGGTCAGTTCCTCGAAGTCGCGCAGCAGCACCACCTCGAGGTAGTGAGCCGGCAACGATTCGAGAGCGGCGGCAAGGTCGATGCGCAGGTCGTTGTCGCTGCGGCTGGCAAGCTGATGATCCGCCAGGTCTTCGTCCAGCGCGTCGTGGCGAAACATGGCTCGCTCCAGCTTGCGGCATTCGCGTTTGATGACGGTAAAAAGCCAGGAGGAAAAAGCGGCGGCAGCCTTGAGCCCATGAATCTTGCGCGAGATGACCAGCAGCGACTCCTGTACCGCGTCGTCGACATCGCTCATGTGGCAATGTCGGCGGGCGTATCGGCGGGCGTCCGATTGGCAGACCGCCAGCAGGCGCCCGATGGCAGCGGAATCGCCCGTTTGCGCGGCGAAGATCAGGTTGTCACGTTCGGTTCCACTGACTGCCACGGTCAGGCTGCCGCGTCGGGGGGCACCCGACCATGAGGTGACAGATGCAAGGTTCGAGACGCATTCAACAGTCCTTCAGAGATATTTACAGAGCCAGCGACTAGAAGCGTGTCGTCAGATTTGTGAGCCACGCGGGGGACTGTTCCACCAGCCATGTCTCGACTGGTTTGTCCGCCCCCGACAGAATCATGATGGCCAAGCCGATCATGATGACGCCAAGGATCGCTTTCCCCGTCTTGCCCGCCTGCATGAGCTTGCCACGCATCTTCGTCATCACGCCGCGCGAGACGTAGGCCAGCGCCACGACCGGCAAGGCCGCGCCCAAGCCGAAGATGCCCATCAGCAAGGCGACCTGCGCCAGCTGCGCGCCCTGGCTTGCCAACAGAATGGCAGCGCCCAGGGTGGGTCCTACGCACGGGCTCCACACCACCCCCAAGACCAGGCCGATCGCGAACTGACCCGGCAGACCGTCGAGCTTCATGCGCGAGATCAGCTGGTTCCCGGCATCGCCGAGGCCAGCGGTCGCCGAGGCGAAGCGTTGCTGCAAGCCGCCCGAGATCAGCACCAGGCCGAGAAGCCCGAGGATGACGGCGCCGACATTCCGAAATATCGAGGCGTCGATGCCAAGCGCAGCCCCGGCCCACGCCAGAGTCGTGCCGATGACCGCGTAGGAGATGGCCAGGCCTCCCGCCAAAGCCAGCGGCGCCCTGGGGTGGGCGTTGCTCGCCGACCCGAGGAGGATGGGGACGATGGGCAGCACGCAGGGCGACAGCGTTGAAAGCAGCCCCGCCAAAAGCCCAAATCCATAGGAACCCAGCCCAAAGTCCATCAGTTGATCGACTTCTTGATCAAGCCTTCAAGGCCCTCAGGCGTGGTGTCGCCGACCGAGCGGCCAACCTCCTTGGCGCCCTTGAAGGCCACGAGGGTGCTCTGCATCCCCACCTTGAACTTTTTGACCGTCGACTTGTTGGCATCGAAGTCGATGGTCAGGAGCGTGACGTCTTTGTAGGCGGGCTGCTTCATGAGGCCGTCGATGATGGGCTTTTGCGCCTTGCATGTCGGGCACCACGTCGCGCTGATGTCGAGGACAACGGCCTTGCCGGAAGCGGTCAGGGTGTCGAACTCCTTTTGGTCGAAGGGTTTGATTTCACCGGCCATCGCCAGAGACATCAGCGAGGAAAGAGCGACCAGCAGGGTGATTTTCGAGAACTTCATGGGAACGATCCTTGAGGTGAGTGGACATTTCGGGCGGCACTTGATTTTGGGCATTGCCTCCAGTGAGAGCCCACGAGACAGGAAAACGGTTCGCGAAAAGCCAAATATTTTTCATCGATCGGTCGGACGGCCGTGTTTCGAGCCCACGATCATGAAAATCAATGCCGTTGCGAACCCGATCCACGTGTCGGCCCCTCTTAGCTATCGCGGACGCCAGCGCGCCTCGCATTCCACCAACTCCAAGGAAACCCGTGAAAACATCTTTCAAGTTCGCCACCCTCGCCGCTCTGACGGCCGTTACCCTCGCTTTGCCCGCCGCCGCACAAGACAAGCGGGACACCGCCAAGTGCAAGCCCATGGCAGGCATGTCCAAGTGCTGCGGCAAATGCGCTGCGAAATGCTGCGCCAAACCCGCCAAAAGCATGGCGAAAAAATGCGCTGCCAAATGCGCTCCAAAGTGCGCTCCCAAAAAATAAGGCAGCGGACCCGGGAAGGGCGCCGGTCGGCCGGTGGCAACGCAGCCGCCGGCCTGCGCCTGCTTGCAACCTATTCGGAACTGGCGCAGCGCGGGGCGCATTTGCTGGGAAGCCTTCTGGCAGGCCAAGCCCCGCTTCAAGGACGCCATTACCCGGAGAACGACGCCATCGACCAGGGCAGTGGCTACCAGTGGTTCTATCACTCGCATGCACCCGAGGATCGGTCAGGTTCCATCGAGCATGGGCACATTCATCTGTTCGCCCATCGCAGGCTTTGGGCGAGGCGGCTTCGATCAGCCAGCGAATTGAAGTTTGCGCAACTCGCCGACGGTGCCGACCCGTGGGTGGCCACGCGCCACTTGCTCACCATCGGCTTCGACGCCAAGGGCCTCCCCTGTTCCCTTTTCACCGTCAACAGCTGGGTGACCGGAGACCTGATGCTCTCGGCGCGCACCACGGAAGCGTTGCTGGAGGCGATGGCCCTCGACACTGGCAACGTGCTGATCGATCGGGTAATCGAATGTGTGGTCCAGCTTTGCGACGAAGATATCCGCAGCGTTTTGGCGGATCGCGACCAAAAGTTGTTCAGTCGCAAGGCTCCGGGACTTCTGCAAGACGAAGGCCTCGAAGTCCTGTCCGAGCGGGCGATCGACCTGGACGCCAAGTTGGCTCGCATTCAGAGCTTCGCGCTGGATCGCCAATCAAGTCCGCTGTGCCGGTGACCTGCGGCGTCCGAACTACAAAGTCAAAGCCAAATCGGCGAGCCTCAGCCGACAGCCAACCTCGCGCGCATCGCGCCCACGTCCAGTTGCTCCAGATAGCGCGGAATGTTCCGCCACAGCGTGTGATACCCGTACCCGCCGCGAAACATTTCGTGCCGGGCGGCGTCCTTGGTCCAGCCTTGCACCACCATACGGTAGACCGCCGCGACCACGCCGGTGCGGTCGGCGCCGTGCCAGCAGTGAAGGAGCACCGGGCCCTTCTTCTCTGCCTCGTAAATGGCGACGAGGGCGCGCTGCACTTCGTCGTCGTTGATCGACCAGGTGTCGATCGGCACGCGGACCAGGTCGATGCCGCTGCCGCCCGGACTGCCGCGAAAGGTGCGCTCGTCGCTGTTGAACGAGCGAAAACTGATGACGGTCTTGATGCCGAGCGCCTGCAAGGCCGGCACGTCTTCGCGGCGCGGCTGCGCGCTGCGGTAGAGCGTGGGCGTGATGCGGTGGAGGTTTTCGACGCGGTGGTCACCGCCGGCCAGCGATTCAGCCCATTCCTTGGGCCTTACCTCGACCGGTGCGTCCTGCCGCTTGGAGCGCCGCTTCATCGCGTCGCCTTTTCGGCCCTTTCATGCTCGGCACGCGGCCGATGCCTGAAATACAGGATGAGCGCAATCACACCGAGCCCGACCCAGTAGTCGACCGGCGCGCCCATCACCCAGTGCTTGTGCCACGTCACCAGCTCCGGCTTGAACTGCGCCCAGCCCCACGCCGGATTGATGATGAACCACAGGAAATCTTCGACGATCCAGAAAGCAATGAGCCCGCACAGCGCCAGCCCGGCGTCGCGCCATCGGCCGCGGCCGTTGAAGGCGAGCGGCGAATAGAACACCAGCGCCATGAAGCTGAACACCCATGCGTGGTAGCCCGTCATCGCGCGGCCGCCCCAGAAGATGTCGAGCAGCCAGTGGTGCTCGATGCGCCAGGTCGGGAGGCTGGTCGCCCAGCCGGCACCGCCTTCGATCTGGATCTCGGCGTTGGCGAAGAAGAACGCCATCACCAGCACCCAGGTCATGTACATGACGGTGCGGCGCCAACCGACATCGCCCGTGCCCAATTCGACCGTCAGGCCGGGTTCGTTCCAACTCATCGAGTACCCGCCGTAGTTGTTGACCGAGCCGTGCCCAGCACGCAGTCGAGCACGCGCCGCGCCGCATCGGGCTTGCCGAGCGCGCGGCTCTTGCGCGCCATCTGCGCCAGCTTGTCGGGCGCGGCCATCAGGCGGGCGACTTTGTATTCGAGGCCGATGGTGTCGTACGCCAGCCAGGCGGCGCCCTCTTCCAGCAGGAAGCCGGCGTTGTGCTCTTCCTGCCCCGGGATGGGCGAGACGAGCAGCATCGGCTTGCCGAGTGCGAGGCATTCCGAAATCGTCAGCCCGCCGGGCTTGGTCACGACCAGGTCGGCGGCAGCCATGAGCTTTTCCATTTCGTCGGTGAAGCCGATGGCGACCAGGCGACCGGGCATGCGCTGGGCCAATGCGCTGAGCGATGCATGCGCTGCTGCATTGCGCCCCGCGACCGCGATCACCTGAAAGTCGCTGCCCGGCCCACTGAGCGCCAGCACGCGCTCGACCATGCTCGGCAAATCGCCGACACCGGCACCGCCCGATGCCATCAACACCACCTTGCGCGCCGGGTCGAGCCCGAGCCGCGTCACGCACGCATCGCGTGCCAGCGCGGGTGCGTCGGGTTGCGAGAACGCCGGCATCACCGGGATGCCGGTCACATGGATGCGGTCGGTCGCCAAGCCACGCGCCCGCATGCGAAACGCGACCTCGTCGGTGGCCGCGAGGTAGCCCGCCATGCCCGGCACGATCCACATGTTGTGCAGGTCGTAATCGGTCACCTGGAGCCATACAGGGCAGCTGATGTGCCCTTTGGTCTGCTCGCGCATCAACAGCTCGGCCGGCAGGAAGTGCGTGCAGATCACTGCGTCCGGTTTGACGCGCTGCACCTCGCGCAGCAGCGCGCCAGCGCTCACCCGCTCGATGCCGCGGCGCAGCCGTTGCGAGGTCGCGCTGTGCGGCGTGCTGTCGGCCTTCTGGTGGATGTACGACCACACCTCCGGCGCGCGGTTCACGAGCTGGATGTACCAGTCGGTGTAGACCTTGCGAAAGCCGCTCGCGACGTATTGCATGGCGTCGATGTGCGTCGCCTCGACGGCCGGGCGACTTGTGGAATCCGGGGGGGGCTGCAGCGCCGCGGCGGTGGCAGCAAGCGCCTGCGCGGCGCGAACATGGCCGTTGCCGGCGCTCACGCTGAGGATGAGTAGTTTGGTCATGAAGGAATGGGCCCTGAAGATGGTCTCGTCGGCTCGACGACCTGCCGCGCATTACAGCATTCGTCTTTGGAATGACCACGGGTCTGGCGGGCATTGCAGTCGCGACCACACCGCGCCGTCGAGCAGTTCCTATACTCCCAGCGCATCCTCCAAGACAACACAAGGCAGACATCACCATGGCGCTTCAACTCCGCTCGATCATCCAGGCCAACGGCGAACTCGAACTTTCGCTGGCCGACGTGCCGGTGCCCGAACTCGGCGCCGACGATGTGCTGGTGCGCGTCGAAGGCTCGCCGATGAACCCGTCCGACCTCGGCCTGCTCTTCGGCGCGGCCGACATGAGCACCGCCACCGTGACGGGCACGGCGCACAAGCCCGTCGTGACCGCCACCGTACCCGAGCGCGCCATGACCGCGATGGCCGGGCGGCTCGGCCAGTCGATGCCGGTCGGTAACGAGGGCGCCGGCGTGGTGGTGCGAGCCGGTTCGTCGCCGGCGGCGCAAGCGCTGCTCGGCAAGATGGTCGCGGCCATCGGCGGCGCCATGTACTCGCAATACCGCGCGTTTCCAGCCGACCAGTGCCTGCTGTTGCCCGAGGGCACGACCGCGGCCGAAGGCGCGTCGTGCTTCGTCAACCCGCTGACCTCGCTCGGCATGGTCGAGACGATGCGGCGCGAAGGCCACACTGCGCTGGTGCACACGGCCGCCGCATCGAACCTCGGCCAGATGCTCAACAGGATCTGCCTGAAGGACGGCATCGGCCTGGTCAACATCGTCCGCAAGCCCGAGCAGGAAGCGCTGCTGCGATCCATCGGCGCCAAGTACGTGTGCAACGCCACGTCGCCGACCTTCATGGAAGACCTGACGCAAGCCATCATCGCGACCGGCGCCACGCTGGCCTTCGACGCCACCGGCGGCGGCAAGCTGGCCGGGCAAATATTGACGGCGATGGAGATCGCGATCAACCGCACGGCCAAGGAATACAGCCGCTACGGCTCCACCACGCACAAGCAGGTCTACATCTACGGCGGCCTCGACCGCGGGCCGACCGAATTCACCCGCGCCTTCGGCATGGCGTGGAGCATGGGCGGCTGGCTGCTGTTCCCCTTTTTACAAAAGCTCGCACCTGCCGACGTCTCGCGCCTCAAGAAGCGCGTGACCGACGAGTTGAAGACCACCTTTGCCAGCCACTACACGCGCGAGGTGTCGTTGGCGGAGATGCTGCAGCTCGACGCGATCGCGATCTACGGCAAGGCGGCGACGGGCGAGAAGTTTCTGCTGAATCCGAACAAGGGATTGGCCGACGCGCTGTAACGCGGACGATCGTCAACAAGAAACGGAGAAAAATTTATGGACAGCAGATGGAGTCAGATCGCCCTGGCGCTTGCGATGGGCGGCGTGTCGATGCTCATGGTGGTGCTGGTGCGCGCAGGGTTGTAAGGCAGCGCGACGCACAATTTCAGGAAATGCGCGGGAACGTGAAGACGAACTCGGTCCCCCGACCCCGCGAGGACGTGACGGTCACGCCACCGCGGTGCGCCGCCGCGATGGCCTTGACGATATACAGGCCCAGGCCGACGCTGCGTATCCCGCTGTCACCGGGAACACCACGCACCATCGGCTCGAAGAGCGATGCAATCTGCACGTCCGGAATGGTGTCGCCAGTGTTGTGCACCCGAAGGCTCGCGGTGACTTGGTCGGTCGACGAACTGACCGTGACGGTTCCACCCGGTGTGCCGTAAGCCATCGCGTTCCCCACCAGATTGCCCACCAGTTGAGCAATGCGGTCCGGGTCTGCGACGACTTGCCCTTCGCCCAGTCGCTGGTGGACGATCTTTCGATCGGGGAAGGCCAGCGCCAGCTCCTCGACGATCGTGGCGATGCAAGCGTGCAGGTCGAAGGGCCTGGGGACGACCGCTATGCCCCGTCCTACGCGCGCCTGGGTGAAGTCGAGCAGCTCTTCGATCAGCCGCTGCGCCCGCGTGGCAGAACTTGTCACGTGCCCCAGCACGCGCACCTTGCCGGGCGCCGTCTCTTCATGCGCAAGCAGCTTGATTCCCATCAGGATGGCAGAGAGCGGATTGCGCAGATCGTGGCTCACGATGCCGACCATCTGCTCGGCAAACAATGCCCGGTCTTCGGCCAGCGCGCGCTGCCGCGTCGGCTCTGTCACGTCGCTCAATATTCCGACGAACTGGATCAAGGCGCCCTCCTGGTCGAAGAAGCCCTGGCCTGACGACACGACCGTGCGCTGGACGCCGTCGACGCCGTTCAGACGGTAGGTGCACTGGTAACCGTCGAGCGTCCCGTCGATGGCATGTGCAAACGCCTCGGCTTCCTTTTCGCGGTCGTGCGGTGCGATGGCGCCGGCGTACATGACATCGGTAACAGCGCGCGGCGCCTCGAACCCGAGCAGGCGGGCGGCTTCGTCTTCATAGCGCCTGCGCCCACTCGCCACATCGACCTCCCAAAGAAACAGGGCACCGATGCGCAGGGCCTGTCGCAATCGGGCCTGGCTGATGGTCAGGTCTTCCTGCGCGCTTCGTTCCTTCAGGACCAGTTCGTCCGCCCGCTTGCGCGCCGCGACCAGCTCGCGTTCGTACTTGTTGCGTTCTTCTGCGACCGCGACGGCGATCTCGTCGTAGCTGCCCGACGCCCCGACGCGACGGATCGCATTCATCATCATCGGTATGGTGCGGCCGTCCTTGTGGCGCACTTCGAACTTGACCTCGGACAGCGACCCCTGCATCTGCAACGTTGGCAGCCAGTGCGTCTGGTGGAAGATCCTGCCCCCCATGGTGAAGAGCTCCTGCAGGCGCTTGAGCCCGACCAGCTCTTCTGCCGGCATGCCCACCCAGGTGCAGAACGTACGGTTCACCTTCAGGATCAGGCCGGTCGTGCTGGTGACGAGCAGCCCGCTGGGGAATTCCTCAAAAAGCTGCTCCGCACCCGGCAACGTGGGCAACTGCTCAGGCATTCGTCAACGTCCCAGGGTCGCGAGGAACTCGTCCATCACGTCGGCGCTGGCGCAGGGTGCGCTCAGGTGCGGGCAATGGCCCACGTTCTCGACAACGCGCAGCGTGCCGTTGGGCAGTGTGCGTTTCAGATATTCGCCGACCGACAAAGGTGCGATGAGGTCGTCGCTGGACTGCACCACCAGTGTGGGCGCGATCAGCCGCCCCACGTCGGCACGGTTGTCTCCCATGAAGGTCACGCGTGCGAAATGTTTGGCGATGTCGGGGTCGGTGCGGCAAAAGCTGTTGGTCAACTCCTCTCCGAGTTCCGGCTGCGTCGGCGCGCCCATGATGGCGGGTGCCATGCTGCTGGCCCAGCCCAGATAGTTCGACTCCAGCGTGTCGAGCAGCGAGTCGATGTCTTCACGCGAGAAACCGCCCACGTAGTCGCCATCGTTGATGTAGCAAGGCGAAGGCCCGACCATGACGTGCGCAGCAAATTTTTCTGGCTCGCGGATGCCGGCCAGCATGCCCACCATCGCGCTGACCGAATGACCGACAAAAATCACCGGGCCGGTCGCGAACTCATCGACGATTTCCAGCAGGTCGTCCACGTAGCCCGACAGCGAGGCGTATTTTTTGGGGTCGTAGGCGGCGACATCGGACCCGCCCGCGCCGACCAGGTCGAACGTGATCGTCTTGAAGCGGGCCGAGTACTGCGGCGCCAGAAAGCGCCACATGTTCTGATCGCAACCGAACCCATGCGAGAAAACCATGGTGGCCGGGCCATCGCCCAGAATTTTGACGTTATTGCGGCGTGCGACGTCCATAAGGTCTCCTTCGACCGGTTGAGGCAGCGTTGCAAACGCATCGCTCGGCCGCCAGAAACTATCCCGGGAAATTATCCCCGATCGGCACCTTGCCACCGTCAACGCGACGCCTGTGCAAGGCCAACCCGAACAGCTGTAGAGATATCGGGCCAATTCCCGACAAGCCACATCAGCGGTAAGTCGTATTTTTGGTGGTGGCCAAAAGTTTTAGTTTCTCCCGAGTTTCAACTTGACCGAGCCAACACCGGAGTCCTCATGGCAACCAAGACGCTCCCCAACGAGGACCTGAAAGCCAATTTGCTTCTGGCGGCATTGAGTGCAGCTGAGCGCGAGCGCTGGTCTTCTGAACTTGTATTTGTCGCATTGCCCTTGGGCCTGGTCCTGGCCGAATCCAACCAGACGATGAAGTTCGTCTACTTCCCGACGACGGCCATCGTGTCCTTGCTGTACGTGATGGACACAGGCGCCTCGGCCGAAGTGGCTGTGGTCGGCAACGAGGGAATTGTCGGCATCTCGCTTTTTATGGGTGGAGGCTCTGCCACGAGCCGGATCGTGGTGCAAAGCGGAGGCCACGGATTTCGGTTGCCGGCGATCGCGCTGAAACAGGAGTTCGAGCGCGGCGGTCAGGCCATGCACCTCTTGCTGAGATACACGCAGGCGCTCATCGCCCAGATGTCGCAAACCGCCGTGTGCAACCGACATCACTCGGTCGACCAGCAGCTTTGCCGCTGGCTCCTGCTCAGCCTGGACCGCCTGCAGGGCGACCAATTGGTGATGACGCAGGAGCTGATCGGCAACATGCTCGGCGTGCGCCGCGAAGGCGTAACCGAAGCCGCCAACAAGCTCAAGAAAAGCAAACTCATCCGCTATGCGCGCGGCAAGATCACCGTGCTGGACCGGGAAGGACTGGAAGCGCGCACCTGCGAATGCTATGCCGTGGTGAGGCACGAGTACGACCGCCTGTTACCCGCCCTGCAGGCTGCGACATAGCAAAGCCCGGCCCGGGATCTCCACGCCGGGTGCAGCAAGCATCCTCGATCAATGCAGTGCGCCCACAACTTGTCGCAGCGCGAGGACGGTCGAGACTTTAGCGAGCAAAGTGTCGGCATCGAACGGCTTGATCATCAGCACGACGCCCTGATTCAGTTGAGCCGTGTCGGTCGCGACGTGCGCGGCGTAGCCCGTCATCAGAATGATCTTCATCTCCGGGAAGCGGGACTGGGCGAAGTCTGCAAGCTGCCGGCCATTCGGCCCCGGCAAGCCCACGTCGGAGAGCAACAAGTCCACCGCGATCGAGCCCTCGAGCAGCGCCATGCCGGCGGCGCCGTCGCCAGCTTCCAGCACCTGATAGCCGTGGTCGCGCAGCAGTTCCACGACCATGCGACGCACCACGTTGTCGTCCTCCACCACAAGAATGCAGCGCGCGGTAGTGGACCGTGACGGGGTGGCGACCGGCCCCTCCCCCTTGCGGGTTTCAGTCAATGTGGAACGGGGCAGATAGAGTTGCACGCAGGTGCCAGAGCCCTCGATACTTTCGATGATGACGGTACCCCGAGACTGTCTTGCATAGCCGTAGATCATCGACAGGCCCAGCCCGGTCCCCTGCCCCATCGGCTTGGTCGTGAAGAAAGGCTCGAACGCCTTTGCCAGGACGTCGGGCGGCATCCCGATCCCCGTGTCGCGCACGTCGACCTGAACGTAGTCGCCGCTGTCCAGGCCTTCCGTAAAGCGCGCTTCGGTCGTCCCGATGTGCACGTTGCGTGCGCTGAGGGTGACCTCGCCCCCGTTGGGCAAGGCGTCTCGCGCGTTGATGACGAGATTGATGATGGCGCTTTCGAACTGGTGCGCATCGGTCAGCACGTTCCATAGCCCGGCCTCTATGCGGATGAAAATCCCGATGTTTTCGCCCGCCGCATTGCGGATGATCTCTTCCAGCCCCAACAGCGTGCCGGCGACTTCGACGTTCTGGTTGGCCAACGGCTGCCGACGAGAAAACGCCAGCAGTCGTTGCGTGATCGATGCTGCCCGCCGGGCGGATTCCAGCCCGGCCTGCACATACCGGTCGAGCCCGTCATAGCGCCCGGCCTCGATCCGCTTCCGGATCAACTGCAGCGGCATGACGATGCCCTGCAACATGTTGTTGAAGTCGTGCGCGATGCCACCGGTGAGCTGGCCCAGCGCCTCCATCTTCTGCGCCTGCCGCAGCGCGTCTTGCGTGCGTTCGAGCGCTTCGGCCTGCTCCATCTCGTCGGTGATGTCACGACCGCTGCAATAAACCAGGCCGTCCTCGGGCACGCCGACCCACGAAATCCATCGGTAGCCACCATCTTTGCACCGGTACCGGTTGGGGAACCGGATGGCGGGCTGCCCCTGCTGGGTCAGGTTGAATCCGATGCGCGTGCGCTCCACATCGTCCGGATGCAACAGTTCGAAGATCGACATGCTGGTGACTTCTTGCTCGGTCCAGCCCAGCATCGACTGCCACGCGGGATTGGATGTCTGGAAATAGCCTTCGCTGTCGAGCGCACCGAGCAGATCGGGACTGGCCTGCCAGGTACGCCCACGCGCCTGCGAACGCTCGATCACCTTGCGTTCGAGCTCGACATTCAGATCGCTCAGCCGGGCCTCGGCTTCGACCCGGTCGGTGATGTCATACCCGCCAACGAAAATGCCGCTAACCTGGCCCTGAGCATCGCGCATCGGCTCCAACAGGAGGTCGATATAGCGCAAGGTGCTGAGGCCGGTCAGCCGGATCGGCATGGCTTTGGCGTGGACCGCTTTGCCGGTCGCATAGACGCCATCGAGCATTTCGTAGAAGCCCTGGCTGCCTAGGTCGGGAAAGACCTCCCGCACTGTCCTGCCCAAATAGTTTCGCGCGCCCGCGACCGCGATGTACGCGTCGTTGACGTAGCCGTACACGTGGCCCGACCCATTGAGCAGGGCCACGAAGCCCGGCATCTGCTGGAGCAGTTGCTGCAGCCTGCCGCGTTCGTTGACCGCGTTCCGCACACCTTCCACCTGCGCCGTCGTCTCCGTCACCGTGTCCAGCAACGCCACGATGCGGCCGCGATCGTCACGCACCGGGCTGTAGCAAAAGGTGAAGTACGCGTCTTCGAGATAACCATGGCGGTCGATGGTGATCTTGAAGTCTTCGATGTAGGTCGACTCGCCTCTGAGCGCCTTGTCGGCGATCGGTTCGAGCTGCTCCCACGTCTCGTGCCGGGTGACCCGCATGGGCTGACCGAGCGCCTCCGGCTTTTCGCCGAGGATGGGAAGGTAGCCGTTGTTGTAGATGGCCACCAGGTCCGGGCCCCAGAACAGGCACGACGGAAAGTGCGATGACATCATGAGATCGACCGCGACACGCAGCGCGCTCGTCCAGCCTTCGATGGCGCCGAGTGGCGTGCCCGCCCAGTCGAAAGCGCGCAACCGGGCGCCCATGACACCGCCGCCCGAATCGAAGACAGACGTGCTGGACGCTGCGAGTGAAGCGGGCGTGGTGAAGTCAGTGGTCATGGCTGACGAAATTATCTCGTCAGCAGCGATTTCCTCCGTCAGCAGAAAGCCCGAGTTTCCATGCGGCGTAGCCCCTGCGCATCCGCCGCAAGTGCGGAATGTGCTCGATGGACCCTCGCCGTGGCGATCGGACGGATCAGCTGCGCGAACCGACGCCTATCGCCCTGCTCAAAAAGCCCACGACCGCCGCGTTGAAGCTGGCGTGAAACGCTGCCCGATCGAAGCCGGGAGCGCTGCTGCAGATGGTGGGCGCGATCGACGCCAATGCACTGCTGCAGGGCACCAGAAAGTCGTAATGCCCGGCGTTGGGGATGACGTGATAGTCCAGCATCTGCCGCGCGTCCGGCAGCGCGAGACGCACCGCTTCGGCATAGCGCGGGTGCGGGAGGATCAGATCGTCTTCGGCGCGCCAGAGCTGCACGGGCACCTTGACGTCCTTGAGCCCATCCGCAGCGAACGTGAAACCGAGTGCGGGTGCGGCCACCACCGCGGCCTTGATGCGAGGGTCGGCCGCAAGGGCGATGGCGGACGCCGGTGGTGCGGTGACATGGCCACTGCCGCTTTTGGCGATCAGCTGGCATGCGAAGTCGCCGGGGTACTGGCGACACATCGGCCCGATCGTTGAAAAATCAGGGATGCCTCCAATGCTCGCCAGCGTGGTGAAGCCGCCAGATGAAAAGCCGAACATGCCGATGCGCGATGCATCGATGGTGCCGCGACCATCCCAGGTCGACAGCATGTGGTCGATCACCCTGCTCATTTGTCGCGGCCGGTCCATCACGTCGGTGGCGCGACTCTGGTCTTTGTAGTTGTCCCCCGTGTGGGTGACGGCCGCAACGACGAAGCCCGCGTCGGCCAGCGCAATGGCCGTGTCGTAGTGCCCGAGAAACGAGCCACCGTTTCCATGCGACATCACCACCAGCGGCAGCGCCTTGCCTTGCACCAGGCCATTGACCGCGACGCTCATCGTCGTCGGCCCCATCGTCACCGGCTGGGCCGCAGCCTCGCTCGGGTACCAGATGCCGATCTCCAAAGGTTTGCCATCAGGATCGGCGGCAAAGCCGTGTTGGAAGCCGGCTGCATACGCGCAGGTGCCGACGAGTGTGAGTGCGATGGTGGTGCCAATGGCGACGGCAACAGCGAGCAGTTTGGATGTATGCGTATTCAAGGTGATGGCCTTCAGTGGAGACGACGTCGGCGATTGTCTGCACGGTCTTGCAGGCGGTCGCGTGCCTTGCGACGAAGTGCGAATTCGATTCGCCAAGCGCCGGTGGCGGGCGTGGACTGAAGCGGTAAGGCTTGACCGGTCTGCGCCGGTTGAATCTTGACCCCCGGTGAGGTCAATTTGCTGCCGGCGCCAACACGTCTTTATTGTTAAACACACGTTAACCATTGCTTAACTACCGCTACCGTTGAAAAAGTCCCGGCGGCCCCATAGTCAATGAGTGCCGTCGACGACGGGCGCCGATCTGGCCCCTTCGATACGGCCTAGAAGCGAGTGTTACGGACACGAGCCAATAGAGAAGCCAGTACGAATATCAATCTGCAGATAGCGCGATCTGTTGAAGTCAAACCGTGATGCACAGTTTTCTTCGCGACTGCAGGAAATCAATTTTCCCAGAACGAAAGACCTCGCATGAGCACCATAAAGACAATATTTTTGGCCGCTTCGATCCTGGCTGCCCAGCATGCTTTTGCAGTCGATATCGCTTCACCACTACAGGTCCCTGCCAAAAGCTTGCCCGTACCGACTGCAGGCATCAGCACCGGCATGCAAGCATTTATTGCAGCGCCGCTGAACCCAGATTGGGACAAGCTTTGGAAAACCGGTGACGAGGCAAGAAAGTATGCGGATGTCCAGGCCGCTAACGCCGTCAAAGGAATTCCGGGGATGCTTGAACGGCTGCACGTAAAGTCAACGGCGTCAACAGTCGATGGCGTCAAAGTATTCACCATTACGCCCGATGCAATTCCACCAGAAAACCGCGACAAGGTTCTGATCCACGTGCACGGCGGCTGTTATGTTCTTTTTCCCGGCGAATCCGGCACAACTGAGGCCATCATGATGGCTGGCTTCGGGCACTACAAAGTTATTTCCGTCGACTATCGCATGCCTCCGGAGGCTTATTTCCCCGCCGCGCTAGATGACGCGGTGAACGTTTACAAGGCCGTTTTGAAAAACACGCCTTCAAAGAATGTCGCATTTTTTGGAACGTCGGCCGGTGGCGCATTGACACTCGAAATGGTGTTGAGCGCGCAGGCGCAAGGACTCCCCGTACCGGGCGCCATTGCTCCTGGAACGCCGATGTCTGACGTGACGAAGACCGGCGACAGCTTCTACACAAACGAGAAGGTCGACAATATTCTTGTGTCCCGTGACGGCTTCTGCGACGCCGGGACTCTGATTTACGCCAAAGGTCACGACTTGAAGGATCCGTTACTCTCTCCGGTCTATGGCGATATGCACGGCTTCCCTCCCGCAATACTGACCACAGGAACGCGCGACCTTCTGTTGAGCAATACCGTGCGGGTTCACCGCGAGCTGCGTAGAGCAGGCGTACCCGCCGATCTGGTCGTCTTTGAGGGGCAATCGCATGCCCAATATCAATTCGACGATCGTGTGCCTGAGACAAAAGAAGCGTTCGACGAGATCGCCAGCTTCTTCGGAAAGCATCTTGGACACTGAACGCGGCTCACGCTAATCCACTCGGTAGAAGAATTAGGGAGCCGCTGACCCCACGAGTGGTCGTTTGCTGCCGCTGTACTGTCTCCAGCAGCGGTGCGGCTTGGCCGACGAAGCGCTGGAAGATGCCCTGTACGAAAGCCAATCAATGCGCGACTTCGTGGGCATCCATCTGCCGCGCGAATCGGTGCCCGACGCCACCACGCGGCTCAAGTTCAGGCGCGATACAAGCGGCTGCCAGCAACTCGGCACGGCTGTTGAGTCCGTTCAATCTGCCGATGCCCACACTTCAGCGTCTCTTTAGAAGGTCGGGTGTATGTCCAATGGCAGACTCCGACCTCAACTGATTTGAGAAGTATGAAAACCTTGAAGTTCTGGCCTGCCGCTTTGCTGCTTTCCACCGCGGGAATTGTTCATGTCGGGCTCGCTGCAGCTGCGCAGCTATCTGAAGGCGAGGTGAACCCAACCAATGAACGCTCGAACCACATTGAGCCTTGCTGCGGACCGATCAGCGATGTCGGAACCAAGCTACTCGGAGTGCTCGATCAGTCGGATGTGGAGCACCTATGGTTGCCCCACGCGCATGTGAACTGGGAGACCGGAATGCCCGAAGCCGGTGCGCCGGGCTACACCTCTCATTGCAGCGCGTATGCCGCCGCCATCGGCAAACGGCTTGACGTCTACATGCTGCGTCCACCCGAGCACAGCCCGGTTTTACTGGCGAGTGCGCAAACCGCCTGGTTCGGCCGAGCTGCTGGCGAACAAGCCGGCTGGTATCCGATAGGGACCGCCCAGCAAGCACAGAGCCTGAGCAATGCCGGGGAATTAGTGGTGGCTTCGTATGAAAGTCCCAACCCAAGGAAACCTGGTCATATTGCCATCGTGCGACCGTCTCTCAAGTCGGCCGCCGCGCTGGCTGAAGACGGGCCCGAGATCACGCAAGCTGGCGCTCAAAATTACACGGACTCGAATGTACGGACAGGGTTTAAACACCATGACATAGCGGGTCCGAATGGGGCGCTTTACTTCGGACACGTCGTCCGAGCAAGGTAACACGATGTCGTATACCGATCAGTTTTCTTCGACGGGACAGACCTGTTCAGTCCGATGAACTCGCGTGCCCGTCGGCCTGGTCCCGACCGTCACTGACCAGCGCGACATGACGTTGCCGGCTGGGCTAACCATATAGACCAAGCGTGCATGAACAACGAATTTATCCCGACGATCGCCGCCGCAAAAGCCCGCATCGCTGCCGTGCAGCCTGCCGTCTATGCCCGGACACGCAACTCCCTCGACGGCGCTGTGAGTGGTCTTTCCCCGTACATCACTCATGGTTTTGCCACACAAGCAGACGTGCTGGCCGGCGTGTGCGAGCGGCATACGCTCGACGTGCAGCATAAATTTGTTTTCGAGCTCGGCTGGCGCGCCTACTTCCGTCATGTCTGGCAGCACCGCGGCGATGCCATTCTGAATTCGCTGCACGAGGGCCTGCTGCCGGACGATGGCTATGCCCAAGAGTTGCCGGCCGACATTCGGCAGGCCTGTACGGGCGTGCCGGTGGTCGACGAAGCGGTGCGCACGCTCTATGCCACAGGCATGCTGCACAACCATGCACGCATGTGGTTGGCCAGCTATGTAGTTCATATGCGCAAGGTCCACTGGCGTGCCGGTGCCGATTGGCTCTATGGCCACCTGCTCGATGGCGATCTGGCCAGCAACCACCTCAGCTGGCAGTGGGTCGCTGGCACCGGCAGCGGCAAGCCCTACCTTTTCAATGCCGAGAACGTAGCCCGTTACGCACCGGCTTCGTGGCACAGCCCAGGCAGCGTGATCGATACGTCTTACGAGGCGCTCGACCGCATCGCCCGTGCACCAGCGTTGAAGGGTATGAAAGAAAACCATGCACATCGGCGCAGTCCACCGTGGCCGGAGCCGGACATCCGATCGAAGCCGCCCGATGAGCTCGGCGCGACCGCTCCCAGCGCCGCCGCCATCGCGGGTCGCGATGTCTGGCTCGTACACCCCTGGAGCCTGGGTGACTTGTCGACTGCATTGCCCCCGGACGCGGTAGTGATCGGCTTCTATCTTGACGAATTTCACCGTGCATGGCCTTGGGATGCAAGGCGCTGGCACTTCGTCGGCAGCCGGATGGCAGAACTGACGACCGAACGCTGGCATGGAGATGCGGCCGCCATCGGCACCGCATTGAAAGTCGCCCGCAGCGTGCGCAGCATCGACGAGCCTCACCTTGCGCCATGGCTGGCGAGCTGGGCCGAATGTGAGACGGCACCCACCCTCTTTCCGACAGTCGATCGGCGCTGCGATTCTTTTTCGAAATGGTGGACCAGCGCGGTGCGCGGTCTGGACTCGGCTGCAGACCTGCTGGCCATTAATTCGGTAGCTCAACCGCGACCCACCATGTGATTACTCAGGACCGCGACCGATCAGATCAAGAAGCCGAAAGTGAAGCCGGCAAGTTAGAGACACGCTGATCAACTGACCGATTCCTGCACGCCAAACGCATGCACCAGAGGATGAGATTCGCAGGGTGTCCGGCATAAACCAACGCAGCTTTGCCAGCGCCGGCATGGGTGCCAAGGTCGCGCATTCGTTCCATGTGATCAAGCAGCAGTTCAGCTTCACCCATGTGCGCTACCGGCGCTAGGCCAAGAACACCGCGCAGATCGTCACGATGTCGAAGCCGTGGATGGGCCCCTAAGCCACCAACCGATACCCCACAGCCGTCTCCGTCAACAAATGCCGCGGCTGCGCCGGATCAGCTTCCAGCTTCTGCCGCAGATGCCCCATGTAGATGCGCAGGTAGTGGCTCTGGTCGGAATGCGACGGGCCCCACACCTCGCGCAGCAACTGCCGCTGCGTGATGACGCGGCCGACGTTCGCGACCAGCACGGTCAGCAGGCGGTATTCGGTGGGCGTCAGATGCACTTCGGCACCCGCGCGCCGGACCAGCCGTGCGGCCCTGTCGACCTCGATCTCGCCGAAGCGAAACAGCGCCTCGGGCTCGTCACTGCCTGCACTCCCCGCGCGCGGCCGGCGCAGGTTGGCACGCACGCGCGCCAGCAGTTCGCCGGTGCCGAAGGGCTTGGTGAGGTAGTCGTCGGCACCGGCGTCGAGTGCGGCGATCTTGTCGGCCTCGTCGGTGCGGGCCGACAGCACGATGATCGGCACGCCCGACCAGCCGCGCACATCGCGGATCAACGTCACGCCATCGCCGTCGGGCAGGCCGAGGTCGAGCACCAGCAGGTCGGGCTGGCGCGTTCCGGCGGCGGCCAGGCCATCGCGCAGCGTCGCGGCTTCGTGCACCAGCCAGCCTTCCGTTTCCAACGCGCCCCGCACGAAGCGGCGAATCTGCGGCTCGTCTTCGATCACGATGGCGGTGGGTTGCAGGGGACGAGGCGTGGTGCTCATGACGATGGCAGTTCGGGCAGTGCTGGCGGCGCACGGCGCGGCAGGGTGACGGTGAATTCTGCGCCACCACCTTCGGCATCAGTGACCGCATTCATCGCAGCGATGTCACCCCCATGCGCACTCACCACCGCCTTGCAAATCGCCAGGCCCAGCCCGACGCCCGGCGTGGCCGACTCGGCCTGGCCGCGGGTGAATTTGTCGAACAGCGTTTGCTCGTTGCCGTGCAGGGCGGCGGGCAAACCGGGGCCGTGATCGCGCACCGTCAGCACCAGCGAAACGGGCGTGACGGTGGCGCTCACGACCACCGGCTGCGCGCCGTACTTGACAGCGTTCTCCAGCAGGTTGACCAGCACGCGCTCGATCAGCACCGCATCGAATTCGACCAGCGGCAGGTCGGGCGCCAGCGCGGTAAGCACCGGCCAGTCGCCGAGCGCGGGTCGTGCCGCCCGAATGGCAGAGCCGATCACTTCTTCGACCGACTGCCAATCGCGCCGCAAATTGACGGCGCCGCCACCGCTCTCCAGCCGCGCCATGTCCAGCAGGTTGTTAACCAACGCATGCAGCTGGCGCGCCTGCGCGACGATGGCGCGGGCAGCCTCGGCATGCTGGTCGGGCGGCAAGGTTTGCAGCGACTCGGCCAGCGCGATCAACGCGGTCAACGGCGTGCGGACGTCGTGCGAAATGGCGCCGAGCAAGGCGTTTCGCAGGCGCTCGGATTCCATCTCGACCACCGCCCCCTGCGCGACCTCGACGTAGTGCACGCGCTCCAGCGCGATCGCGATCTGCCGCGCCAGCGTGGCGAGCTGTTGCGCCTGCTCGGGGATGAGCAGCCAGCGCGGCCGCGCGGGTTCGAGCGCGAGCACGCCGCGCACCCGCATCGGCGCCTTCAGCGGCACGTAGTGCCAGGGCTGCGCGGCCAGCGTGGCGGTCGCAAGGCCAGCCGGCTGGCCTTGCCGAAACGCCCAGTCGGCCACGCTCGCGTCGAAGCCGGGCGGCGGCGCCAGCGGGCGCACAAGCTGGTCGGTCGCGTCGGTCACCAATACGAGAGCCCGACCGCCGAAATGGCGTTGCACCGCGGCGGCGCCGAGCGCCACCACCTGCGTGCTTTCCAGGGCGGCCGACAGTTCGCGCGTGAGCTCGAACAGCGACTGCGCGCGCCGCTCGCGGCTGGTCGACACGCCCACTGCGAAGCGCAAGCCCGCGGTCAACTGGCCGATCAACAAGCCAACGCCCAGCATCACCGCGAAGGTCACGACGTACTGCACGTCGCTGACCGCGAAGGAGTGCCGTGGCGGCACGAAGAAGTAGTCGAACGCCGCCACGTTGAACAGCGCCGCCAAGGCTGAAGGGCCCCGCCCGAAGCGCATCGCGATGCCCACCACGCCCAGCAGAAAAAGCATGACGATGTTGGTCAGTTCCAGCACGCCGAGCAGCGGCGTCGCGACCAGGGTGATCGCCACACTGCTCGCCGCTGCCAGCGCATAGCCGGGCCATTGGGCGCGCGGCCGGTCGGCATCGTCGTCGTCATCGGCCGCGTCGTTTCTGTCGCTGCCATCGTCGCGGTCGCCGTTCCCAGCCCGGTGGCCGAGGCCGAGGGGCGCGCAGGCCAGTCGGCGCGTGCTGTCGGCACGCCCGACTTCAACGATGTCGAGCGCCGGCGCCTGCTCGGCCAATGAAAGCGCCAACGCAGGCTGAAGCCACATGCGAGACACCAGGAGGCGCCATCCTGTCGCGGCCTCGGGTCGGCCAATGACCATCGTGGCGCAGTTCAGCCGCTGCGCTTCGGCCGTCAGCTGCTGCGCGATGTCGGCGCCGGTGAGCACCGCTGTCGCGGCACCGAGTTCTTCGGCCAGCTTGAGCACCGCGAGGATGCGGTCGCGCTGCGCCGCGTCGAGCCGTTGCAGCCGCGGTGTTTCGACATACGCGGCGTGCCAGCGCACGTTGAGCTGGCCGGCCAGTCGCGCGGCGGTGCGCACGGTTTGCGCAGAGCCTTCGTGCGGACCGACGCAGGCGAGGATGGCGCCCGAGGTGTTCCACGCCTGCAGCGCGGTCGCACCGGACTGCTCCACGCGCCAGCCGCGCATGTCGTCTTCGACGTGCTCGGCGGTGCGTCGCAACGCGATCTCGCGTAACGCGATCAGGTTGCCTTTGCGAAAGAAGTTCTTCGCCGCGCGCTCGGCCTGCTGGGGCAAATAGACCTTGCCGGCTGCCAGTCGCGCGGTGAGCTCGTCGGGCGTGACGTCGACCAGCACCACCTCGTCGGCCTCGTCGAGCACAGTGTCGGGCACGGTCTCGTGCACGCGCACGCCGGTGATGGCGCCGACCGTGCCGTTCAGGCTTTCCAGGTGCTGCACGTTGAGGGCGGACCAGACCTCGATGCCGGCGGCCAGCAGCTCCTGCACGTCTTGCCAGCGCTTGGCATGGCGCGACCCGGGCGCGTTGGTGTGGGCCAGTTCGTCGACCAGCAACACCGCGGGCTTGCGCTCCAGCGCGGCGTCGAGGTCGAACTCGGGGAGCGTGCGGTCGCGGTACGGCAACTGCTTGAGCGGCAGCGTGTCGAGCCCGACCAGCAGCGCCGCGGTCTCGCTGCGACCATGCGTTTCGACCACGCCGATCATCACGTCGCGGCCCGCCGTGCGCTCGCGTTGCGCGGCGCTCAGCATCGCCCAGGTCTTGCCGACACCGGCACTGGCGCCGAAGTAGATGCGCAGCTTGCCGCGCCTGGCGCGCGCCTCGTCGTTGCGCATCTGGGCGATCAATGCGTCGGGGTCGGGGCGGGTGTGGTCTTGCATGAATCCGGGGTGGGCAGCGAGCGGGCAGGTTAGCGCATCGACTCGTCCTTGCGCTTCGGGTGCCTGTGCCGCCTTGCGGTGCGCGACAGCACGAACCAGGCGAACAACAGCGGCAGCATCAACGCCGCCAGGGCCAGCAGCCCGTGCAAGATATCTTGCGCCAAGGTGCTATCGGCCATCGCGCAACCCGCAACGGGCGAGGTGCTCGCGCCAGCTCACCAAGCGACCGATTTCACCGGACGGCACGCACTCGATCAAGCGGTGCAGCAGCTCGGTGTAGCGGGTGATCGGTAAGCGAATCATCAAGCGCACGCGGGGCGCAACGCTCTCTTGCGTGCCGTCGTCGTGCAGCAGCGGCTCGCACCGGACCACGCCGGTGTCGTCGACCTGCGCGACGTTACGCCGCACGCAGGCGGCATCTGCGCAGGCGACGGTCACGTCGAGCACGCAGAACGCGGTCGCGTTGCGGGGCGTGGCATGCGAGATTCGCGGGACACCATTGTTCTCTCGATAAGCGGCATAGGCCATGACAGGTGCTCCTCACTTGGCGGCGTCGAGCGCCATGTTGAGTGCCAGCACGTTGACGCGCGCCTCGCCCAAAAAGCCCCACAGCGCGCCTTCGGTGTGCGAGGCGACCAGTTGCTCGACTTGCGCCGGTTGCAGGCCGCGCTCACGTGCCACGCGGGCCGCCTGGTAGCTCGCGGCGGCCGGGCTGATGTGTGGGTCGAGCCCGCTGGCCGATGCGGTCACCAGATCGACCGGCACTGGCGCGGTATTGCCAGGATCGGCAGCACGCAGAGCTTCGACGCGCCCCTTGACCGCGTCGACCAGCGCCGGGTTGAGCGGACCCTGGTTGGAGCCGCCCGAAGCCGCGCCGTTGTAGGCCATCGGCGAGGTGGCCGACGGGCGTCCCCAGAAGTGCTTGGGGTCGCTGAAGTTCTGGCCGATGAGCGTCGAGCCGATGACCACGCCGTCGCGTTCGACGATGCTGCCCGCCGCCTGCACCGGGAACACCGCCTTGACGGCGCCGGTCACGACCAGCGGATAGAGCAGCCCGGTAAGGGCGCTGAGCAAGACGAAGAGAACCAGCGCGGGACGAAGAATGTTTTTCATGATGATGAGTCCTGGAGACGCTTTAGACGAGGTGCACGGCAACAAGGATCCAGTCGATCAGCTTGATGCCGACGAAGGGCACGATGAGGCCGCCGAGGCCATAGATCGCGAGGTTGCGGCGCAGCAGCGCAGCCGCACCGACGGGCCGGTAGCGCACGCCCTTGAGCGCCAGCGGGATCAGGAAGACGATGACCAGCGCGTTGAAGATCACCGCCGACAGGATGGCCGACGACGGGCTGGCGAGCCGCATCACGTTGAGCGCGCCGAGCTGCGGATAGGTCGACACGAAGATCGCCGGGATGATGGCGAAATACTTCGCCACGTCGTTCGCAATGGAGAACGTGGTGAGCGAGCCGCGCGTCATCAGCAAGGCCTTGCCGGTCTCCACCACTTCGAGCAGCTTCGTCGGATTGGAGTCGAGGTCGACCATGTTGGCGGCCTCTTTCGCGGCCTGCGTGCCGCTGCCCATCGCCACCGCCACGTCGGCTTGCGCCAGTGCCGGTGCATCGTTGGTGCCGTCGCCGGTCATCGCGACCAGCCGGCCGTCGGCCTGGTACTGGCGGATGAGCGCGAGCTTGTCTTCCGGCGTGGCCTCGGCCAGAAAGTCGTCGACGCCGGCTTCGGCTGCGATGGCAGCCGCAGTGAGCTTGTTGTCGCCGGTGATCATCACCGTCTTGATGCCCATGCGGCGCAGCTCGGCAAAGCGCTCCTTGATGCCGGTCTTGACGATGTCTTTCAGCTCGACGATGCCCAGCACATGGTTGCCTTCGGACACGGCCAGCGGCGTGCTGCCACGACGCGACACTTCTTCGGATGCGCGCAACACATCGGGCGGCATCGTGCCGCCGAGCGCTTCCACGTACTTCTGCACCGCGTGCACCGCACCCTTACGCATGGCGATGGTGTCGACGTCGAGACTGTTGGCCGCGGCCGGCAGGTCGGCGCCGCTCATGCGCGTTTGCGCGGTAAAGGGCACGAAGGTCGCGCCTTCGACTCCGGCATCTGACACGTTCTGGCGGCGTGCCAGCTCAACGATGCTGCGGCCTTCGGGCGTGTCGTCCGCCAGCGAGGCGACGACTGCGGCGCGGGCCAGCCGCTCGGGCCGGACACCCGCAGCCGGCAGGAAAGCGCTGGCCTGGCGGTTGCCGTGCGTGATGGTGCCGGTCTTGTCGAGCAACAGCACGTCGACGTCGCCGGCGGCCTCCACCGCGCGGCCCGAAGTGGCGATGACGTTGGCTTGCATCATCCGGCTCATGCCGGCCACACCGACCGCCGACAGCAGGCCGCCGATGGTCGTCGGGATCAGGCACACCAGCAGCGCGACCAACGCGGTGAGCGACACCACCGTGCCGGTACCGGCCGCGGCCACGCTGAACACCGAGTACGGCAGCAGCGTGACGGTGACCATCAGGAACACCAGCGTGAGCGCCACCAGCAGGATGGTGAGGGCGACCTCGTTCGGCGTCTTCTGGCGCTTGGCAGCCTCGACCATGCCGATCATGCGGTCGAGAAACGACTCGCCGGGGTTGACCGAGATGCGCACCACCAACCAGTCGGACAGCACGCGTGTGCCACCGGTCACAGCCGAGAAGTCGCCGCCCGATTCGCGCACCACGGGTGCCGATTCGCCGGTAATGGCGCTTTCGTCGACCGAGGCCACGCCTTCGATGACTTCACCATCGAGCGGCACCACGTCGCCGCTCTCGATGAGCACGACGTCACCCTTGCGCAGGTTGGGCGCCTGCTCGGGCAGGAAGGCCGCGCCGTAGTGCGGCTGCTGCAGCTTCTTGGCCCAGGTGTCCTTGCGCAAACCGCGCAAGGAAGCGGCTTGCGCCTTGCTGCGGCCTTCGGCCAACGCTTCGGCGAAGTTGGCGAAGAGCACGGTGAACCAGAGCCAGATCGACACGGCCAGCACGAACGCCGGCGGCATGCCGGTGTCACCCGGAAATGTCAGCGCATGCAGCCAGAGCAGCGTCGTCAGGATGCTGCCGATGTAGACGATGAACATCACCGGGTTGCGCCATTGCACGCGCGGACTCAGCTTGGTCACCGACGACCACAGTGCGGGCTTGATGAGCGCACCATCGAAGAGAGAAAGGGAAGATCGGATTTGCATATCAATTGTCCATGAGGTCTTTTCCAGGAACACCGCGGATCTGGCTTTGCCAGGCCGCTGGTGTTGCCCCCGGTCAGGGCGTGGAAGTCGCGACACGCAGTGCGCAGCGACCTGGGGGCGAGCCTTTATTTCCAGAGCATGAGGTGCTCGACCATCGGCCCAAGCGCGAGCGCAGGCACGTAGTTGAGCAAGCCGACCAGCAGCACGGTGCCGATCAGCAAAGTCACGAACAGCGGCCCGTGCGTGGGCATGGTTCCGGCGGTCACCGGCAAACGCTTCTTGGCAGCGAGGGCACCCGCGATGGCGAGCACCGGGACGATCACGCCGAAGCGGCCGAACCACATCGCGACCGCGAGCAGCCCGTTGTAGAAAGGCGTGTTGGCCGAAAGCCCGGCAAAGGCGCTGCCGTTGTTGTTGCCCGCCGATGTCAGCGCGTACAGGATTTCCGAGAAACCGTGCGCGCCAGGGTTGGCGATGCCGGCCTTGCCGTCCCCCGCGATGACCGCGATGGCGGTGCCTGCGAGCACCAGCATCGGCGTAACCAGAATGGCGATCGAGGTGAGCTTCATCTCGTGCGCCTCGATCTTCTTGCCGAGGTATTCAGGCGTGCGACCGATCATCAGGCCGGCGATGAACACTGCGAGGATCGCGAAGATCAGCATGCTGTACAGGCCGGTGCCGACGCCGCCGAAGACGACTTCACCGAGCTGCATCATCACCATCGGCACCATGCCGCCGAGCGGCGTGAGCGAGTCGTGCATCGCGTTGACGGCACCGCAAGATGCGGCTGTGGTGATGACGGCGAAGAGGGACGACGCATCGATGCCGAAGCGCGTTTCCTTGCCTTCCATGTTGCCGCCGACCTGCATCGCACTCGATGCCTGGTCGACGCCGAGCGACGTCAGCAACGGGTTGCCCGCATGCTCGGCCGGCAGCATGACCAGCACGCCGATGACGAACAACACCGTCATCGTCGCGAGCACGGCGAAGCCCTGGCGCCGGTCTCCCACGACGCGGCCGAAGGTGAAGCACAGCCCCGCCGGGATCAGGAAGATCGCCAGCATCTCCACGAGGTTGGAAAGCGCCGTCGGGTTCTCGTAGGGGTGCGCCGAGTTGGCGTTGAAGAAGCCGCCACCGTTGGTGCCGAGCATCTTGATGGCTTCTTGCGAAGCGACCGGACCCATGGCGAGCGTTTGCGTGGTGGTCTTGGCGTCTTCGAGCACCGGAGCGCCAGCGGCGTCCTTGACGGGCTGACCGCCGGCGTCGAGCTTGGGCTGTTGGTAAGCCTGTGCTTCGATCGTCGTCGCGGTCTTGTAAGCGTCGAAGTTCTGGATGACGCCCTGGCCCGCGAGCACCATCGCGATGACGAACGAGATCGGCAGCAACAACCACACGGTGATACGCGTCAGGTCGACCCAGAAGTTGCCGACCAGGCCCTTGCCGTCGGTGCGCCGCGCCGCGAAGCCGCGTGCCAATGCAAACGCGACGGCGATGCCGGTGGCCGCCGACAGAAAGTTCTGCACCGTGAGGCCGAGCATCTGCGTGAGATAGCTCATGGTCGACTCGCCGGCGTAGCCCTGCCAGTTGGTGTTGCTCACGAAGCTGACCGCCGTGTTGAACGACGAATCCGGTGACACCTCTGCCATGCCGGCCGGGTTCAACGGCAGTACGGCCTGCAGGCGCTGCAAGCCGTAGACGAAGATCGCGCCGAGAGTGTTGAAAGCAACCAGCGCCAGCGCATAGGTGCGCCAGTGCATCGACTGGTCAGGCGACGTACCCGCCACCGCGTACAACGGCGCTTCGACGCGCTGCATCCAGCGCGGCAAGCGGCTGTCGCACATCGCGGCCATGAAGCGGCCGAGCGGCCAAGCCAGCACGCCCAGTAAAACGAGAAAGACCACCAGCAGGGTCCATGCGGAGGTGGTCATGTCAAAACTCCTCTGCGCGGATCAGGGCGTAGACAAGATAGGCGAACAACGCGATCGCGATGAATCCGCCGAAGCCGTAAAGCACTTCGAGACTGATCATTTGCGCGCTCCCTGTTCACCCTTGGCGGATTGCAGCTTGTGCAACCCGTTCACCATGCCGACCATTCCCAGCCAGAACACGGCGAGGGCGGCAATCCATACGAAGTCCATTCAGTCACTCCTGTTTCGAGACATGGCGGTCAGTCTCGGCAGGGGCACATAAAAACGGGGAATGGAGTCGGCCAGGGGCCGTAAAAAAAGCGTAAAAACCCGGCGCTTCGAGGGCGGGCGCCGGGTCGCCCGTGCGTTACAGGAATGCCGTGGAGAACCAGGGAACGGCCGCGATGACCACGACGCCGATGACCAGTGCGACGATATACCCCACCAGCGGCCGCAGTCCTTCTTGCGGATCGATCCTGCTCACGGCGCACGCAGAGTAGTAGCCCACACCGAATGGCGGAGCGAACAATCCGATGCCCATCGCCAGGATGACCACCATGGCGTAGTGCACCTCCTGAAGCCCCACTTGCTGGGCAATCGGAAACAGCAGTGGCCCGAAAAGCACGATGGCGGGAATGCCTTCGAGCACGCTGCCGAGAACGATGAAACCGACAATGGACGCGGCCAGGAACGTCCACTTGCCACCGGGGAGCGCCATCGCCGCCTCGGCAAGACTGGTGGAGAAACCCGATTGCGTCAGCGCCCACGCCATGCCGGTGGCCGCGCCGATGATCAACAGGATCGCGCCGGAAAGCGCAGCCGTGTCGAGCAGCATGGGCTTGAGCCGATTCCAGTCGAACTCTTTGTAGATCAACAGGCCGACGGCCATCGAATAGACGATGCCGATCGTCGAAACTTCAGTGGCGGTGGCGATGCCCTCGACGACGGAAAACCGGATGACGAAGGGCAACGCGATGGCAGGCGAGGCTGCAAGGAGGTGCTTCGCGATCTGCGCCTTGGTGCTGCGGGAGATATGCCGAAGGTCTTCGTGACGGTGTCGATGCCAGACGACCACGCAAAGCAGCAGGCCGACCACCACGGCCGGCAGCATGCCACCCGCGAACAACGCGGTAATCGAGACGCCGGTGACGGAGCCGACCGTGATCAACACCAGGCTCGGCGGAATGGTCTCGGTCTGTGCGCCCGTCGCAGAAAGCAGCGCCACCAACTCACCCGGCTTCGACCCGCGTTTGCGCATCTCCGGAAAGAGCGCGGGGGCGATGGCCGCCATGTCGGCCACCTTGGATCCTGAAATTCCTGACACAAGGTACATGGCGCCGACCAGCACGTAAGAGAGTCCGCCCTTGACATGCCCGATCATCGAAGCAAGGCAACCGATGAGGCGTCGCGCCATGCCGGTCGCCTCGATCAGCAGCCCGAGAAAAACGAACATGGGCACCGCCAGCAGGATCAGATGCGACAGGCCTTCGCCCATGCGCCCCACCAGCACTGCCAGCGGTGTCGTGGTGGTCAACGCCAGATAGCTCAACGTGGCGAGTCCGAACGAGAACGCGATGGGCACGCCGGCGAACACGCATCCCGCGATCATGAAGACAAAGAAGATCACCAGGTTGACGTTACCCAGAGATCCGAACAGCGGCTTGGCCAGGATGAGGGCCGCAGCGCACACACCGATCAGCACCAGCGAAGTCAGGATCACCCTCCATTCAGCGACGACGGCAAGTCGAAGCAACCCCGCGAGCAACATCAGGAACATGCCGACCGGCAACGCCGCTGCCCGCCATGAACTCGACAACTCCAGGCCGGGCATCATCATGAATTGCTCGTCTGCCGCGTACTCGTAGGCCGGAACCAGAATGCAGCCGAGAAAGACGATGGCCGCGATGATGGCCACCGTCTCGAGCAGCGTACGGGTGCCTGGCGATGCGTTGTTGACGAAGGTCGACATTCGCATGTGCTCGCCGCGCCGCAACGCGATCACGGCGCCCAGCATCGCCAGCCAGATGAACATCATCTGAGCGAGTTCGTCCGACCAGATCAACGGCGCATGAAAAACATAGCGCGCCACGATGCCGGCAAACAGGATGCAGATCTCGCCGATGAGCAACAGCGCGGCGACGTTCTCGATGACGCTGAAAAAAGCCTGATCCAGCCGGGCCGCCAGGGGCCGCAGCGGCGGTCGCGCAACAAACTCCGGGGACAAGACCTGGGTGTTCATGTCCTGCTCCCGTCACACCAGCTTGCCGACCGCTGCCTCGAGCTTGGCCCAGGCCTCGTCGCCGAACTTTCCCTTCCACTCCGAATAGAACTTGCCCTGTTGCAGCGCCACGCGAAACGGCTCGATCGCCGGCTTGTTGAAAACAAGTCCTTTGCCGGCCAGTTCCTGTTGCAACGACACCGCCAGTTTTTCGCTGTCGGCGCGCTGGACCATGGCAGCCGCATTGAAGTTCTTGGTCACGATCTCGCGCAACGCGACCGGCATACTTTCGAATGCCCGGTTGTTGGCCAGCATCCAGTAGCCGTCCCAGATATGGCCTGTCAGCGCACAGTTCTTTTGCACTTCATAAAGCTTTGCGGACTGGATGATGGGAAGCGGGTTTTCCTGCGCATCGACCAGTTTGGTCTGGAGTGCGCTGTAAAGCTCGTTGAAGTTGATGCCGGTCGGCGACGCCTTGAGCGTCTTGAACAACGACATCAGCAATGGACTGACCGGGACGCGAATCTTCAGTTCGTTGAGATCGGCCGGTGTGTTGATCAGTTTGGACGAAGTGACATGACGAAAGCCGTTGTCCCACACCTTGTCGAACACATGCAGATTCGCTTTGGTGATGTGCAGGCGAATGAAATTGCCTAGGTCGCCGTCCATCGCCTTCCAGACACTGGGGTAGTCCGGGAACGCGAAGCCCACGCTGTTGAGCGACGCCATCGGCACCAGGTTGGCGAGAATCACGCCCGCCAGGGTGAGGAAGTCCAGCCCACCGGAGCGCACCTGGCTCAACATGTCGGTGTCCGACCCGAGTTGCCCGTTAGGAAACACGCGCACGATCACCTTGCCATCGGTTTCGGACTTGATCTTCTCTGTCGCCTCATTCAGGCGAATGAAGATCGGGTGCGTGTTCTGAACATTGGTCCCGACCTTGAAGTTGAAGGTGCCGTTTTGTGCGGTCGCGGTCTTGCTGCCAAGGCCGATCAGGCCGATGGTCGTGGCGGTCTTGAGAATGGTGCGGCGTGAGGTTTGCATATCTTCTTGTCTCCTGGTTTATCGTGGTTGTCGTGGTTATTTTTTTTAGTCGCTGTCATGCACATCGGGCGCTGAGTCCGCCGTCGACTGTCAATTGAATTCCGGTCACATAGCGGGCTTCATCCGATGCCAGATAGAGCGCTGCATAGGCGGTGTCCCATGCGTCTCCCATCTTTCCGGTGGGCACTTGCTTGTCGCGCTGTTCGATCATCGAATCGATGTCGCCGCCATATGTCTTGAGCAGGGGCGCGCGGATCAACGGAGTGTTCATGAAGCCTGGCATCACGCAGTTGGCACGGATGCCTTGTGCGGCGTACTGGACTGCGATGTTCGACGTCATGGCAACGATCGCAGCCTTGGCGGCGCTGTAAGCAATGTAGGGAAAGCCGATCCAACGTACGGCGGCGACGGAGCCGATGTTCACGATGGCACCGGACTGTCGTTCGATCATGTGCGGCAACACGTGCTTGCAGGCGAGGAACACACTGGTCTGGTTCACCGCGATGACATGGTCCCAGCTTTCCTCTGAAGTCTCGACCGGCCCGCCCACCTCGACGATTCCCACGTTGTTGTGCAGCACGTCGATGCGACCGAACCGACCGATGCAGGCTTCGACCGCCTGCTTCATGTCGGCACTCACGGAAGCGTCGGTCCTGAACGTCATGCAGGTGCCGCCCTCGCCTTCGATGAGAGCCTGCGTTTCCTGTGCCGCCTCCAGTCGTGAGTCGACTGCGAAAACCTGTGCGCCTTCCCTCGCATAGAGCACCGCCGCCGCTTTCCCATTGCTCCAGCCGGGTCCCGAAGAGCCGGCACCACTGACGATGACGACTTTGTCTTTCATTCGATTGCTCAACGACCATCTTTCATGCGTATTCCTTATCGCAACGCGGCCATGATCAGGAAGACGGAGCGATGTCGCCGCGCTCGGTGAGAAGCCGCAAGACATCCTTCTTGGTCACCTTGCCGTAGCCCGACTTCGGCAAGGCGTCCCAGAAGAACATCCGGCGTGGCCAGCGGTACTTTGCGCATCGGCCATCGAGGTGGGCCAGCAGGGCCTGTTCGTCGACCGGACTCGCCGAGGCCCCGCGAACGATCACCGCAACGCCGATTTCTCCCCATTTGGAATCGGGTACGCCCAGCACGGCGACCTCGGCGACGCCCGGGTGCGTGAGCAGGACCTCTTCGACTTCACGCGGGTACACGTTGGACCCGCCGGAGATGTACATGTCGGATTCGCGGCCGGTGATGTAGAGCAGCCCGCGGCTGTCCATCCGGCCCAGGTCGCCCGTATGGAACCAGCCACCTTGCAGTGCCTTGGCCGTGGCATCCGGGTTGTCGTGATACCCATTGAAAACAGCAGGGCCACGGCAGCAGATTTCGCCGACGGTGCCAGCTGCGACACGCTGAAACCCTGCGCCCAGAATCGCGACCTCCATGCCCACTCGGGCCCGACCGCAGGATCCGATGTTGGCGTTGGGGTCGTCGTCGTCCGCCGAGTGCATGTCGGGAGTGAGGACGGTGATGTTGCCGGTGACCTCGCCGAGACCGAAGTACTGCACCAGCACCTTGCCCAGTTTGCCGAGCGCAAGTTTCTGGTCGATCCGGTACATCGGTGCTCCGGCATAGATGACGTAGCGGAGTGAAGAGTGATCGTAACGATCGACGGCCGGATGTTCGACCAGCATCTTGACGATCGTCGGGACGGTGAAGACGTTGCTCACTGCATGCCGCTCGACGAGTTGCCAGAACGACTCCGGATCCAGCCTTTCGCCCGGCATCATGACGGTAGCGGCACCCCGGGCCACATTGAGCAGCGCATGGATTCCGGCGCCGTGCGAGAGCGGCGCGACCGCGATCGAACAGTCTTTTTCCGTGGTGCACGGAATCAGTTCGGCAAGATGGTTGGTCACCACGAAAGCCATTTGTCCGTGCGTGAGGATGCCCGCCTTGGGCTTGCCGGTCGTGCCCGAGGTATAGAAAAACCACAACGGGTCGTCGTAAGCGACTGCGGCGCACTCGACCGATCCGCCAGACTCGTCCGAGTCTGCTGCGTGCTCTTGGACGAGTCCCTCGTACGAACTCTCACCGGCACGCGGATTCCCGATGCAGACCACCAACTCCAGCGCATCCGATGCCGCACGCACGGCGTCGACGTGCATCGCGAAATCCGACTCGTAGATCATGAGGCGTGCACCGCTCGATGCGCCGAGGTACGAAATCTCGGGTGGCGTCAGGCGGAAGTTCGTCGGTACCCAGACGCAACCGAGGCGAAAGGCGACCCAGCAACTTTCGAACAACTGCAGGTTGTTGCGGGACTGCACGAGGATCTTGTCGCCCTTCTTCATGCCCTGGTGGCGCAATGCCGCCACCATGGCGTCGACCCGCGCGTGGATTGCCTTCCAGGTCCAGGTCTCGTCGCCCTGGATCAGACCTGCGTGTTGCGGAAACAACCGGGCCGTTTGCGTCAGCAATTGGCCGAGGTTCATGACTTGAGCCGGGTGCATCGATCAGACCGCTTCGAGCACGCTCAGGTAATTGGCCACTGCAGCGCCGCCCATGTTGAACACCGCGCCCCTTCGCGCGTTCGGCACCTGCATGTCCCCGGCAGTCCCGGACAACTGCATTGCAGCCATGACGTGCTGCGACACGCCGGTGGCACCGATCGGGTGACCGCGCGACTTCAGGCCGCCCGAGGGGTTCACGGGCAGCCGGCCGTCCATACGTGTCACGCCATCCAGAATGACCCGCGCACCTTGCCCGTGCGGCGCCAGCCCCATGGCTTCGTATTCGAGCAGTTCCGCGATGGTAAAGCAGTCATGCGTCTCCACGAATTGCAGGTCGGTTAGTTGTGACTCGGCCGCGGCAAGGCCCCTGCCCCATGCCCGGGTTGCACCTTCGAAGCGCGTCGGGTCCCTGCGCGACAGGGGAAGGAAATCATTGACCTGCGTGCGTGAGCGCCAGCGCACGGGAGCGACCTGCGCGTTGCCCACCGGCTCCATCGACAGCACGAGTGCCGCGGCGCCATCCGACACCAGCGAGCAGTCCGAGCGCTTGAGGGGTCCGGCGACGAACGGATTCTTGTCGGACACCGTGCGACAAAAATCGAAGCCGAGATCGCGTTTCATGTGCGCATAGGGATTGCGAACACCATTGATGTGATTCTTTGCAGAGATTGCCGCGAGGGCATCGGACTGATCGCCGAAACGCTCGAAATAGGTCGCCGCGATTTTTCCGAACACTCCAGCAAAGCCTCCCGGCTCGCTGCCCTCTTCCTTGACGTAAGAACACTTGAGAAGCACCGCGCTGATCTCGTTGTTCGGCAGCGTGTTCATCTTCTCAAAGCCGACGACGAGTACCCGCTTCATACGACCGCTTTCAAGCGCATCGAGTGCAGCCCAGATCGCGGCAGAACCCGTGGCGCAGGCGTTCTCCATGCGCACCGCCGGGGTGAACCGGAATGCCGGGATGGCGACTGCCGCGATCGACGCGCTGAAGTCTTGCGGTACGAATCCGGCATTGAAGGTGCCGACGAATATGCCGTCGATGTCTTTGGGCTCAAGTCCGGCAGTCGCCATTGCGGGAAGCGCGGCGTCACGAAACATCTGCTCTATGTCGAGCTGGTCGAGCTTTCCGAAGGGCGTGTGCCCCCAGCCGATGATGTGTGCAGTTGGCATGTGCAGTGTCTTTTGGTGTCGAGCCAGGGCGCTCGGTGGATTACTATGCGGCGCAATTGTTTGCAGCACTTGCGAGTCGTAGTGACGAGACTCAAAGTTTAGGAGGGGGCAACCAGTCCGCGCCGAATAGAGCGCCAGATTAGAAACTTAATGCGTCAGCATATGAACCGAGGATGAAGGGTTTGCACTGATATGGATGGCGGAAGAATCGAGACTGCAGGAGCACAGACTCTTCGCCGTGGCTTGTCGGTGTTGCGACTGTTGACGCGTGTCGGCCCGGGCGGAATACGCGTGAGCGATATAGGCAGGCGGGTGAGCCTGAACAAGGCCACCGCCATTCGTCTGACACGTGCACTCATGGACGAGGGCTTTGTGTTGCACGACCCTGTCTCGGGTCGCTACCGCCTGGGGCCGGAAGCCTTTGCGGTGGGACTCGCGGCCGAACCCAGCTTCGAACTGCAGCGACTGGCGGCGCCCCTTTTGCGCAGGGTCGCATTGGAAACCGGGGACACGGTGCTCTTCTCGGTACTGCACGGCCATGAAGCGATCTGCCTGTCGCGTGATGAAGGCGACTATCCCATTCGCAATCAACTCATCAAGGCTGGCGACCGCTGGTTGTTGGGCGTGGGTGCCGGCGCCGCCGCCCTTCTTGCAGCCTTGTCGGACGAAGAGGTCTTCGACGTGCTGGCACGCAATGCAGAAGTCAGGGCGGCGCGCTTCCCTCGATGCACCGACGCCGCCATTTGGGAGCTGATCCATCAAACGCGCACGCTCGGCTACTGCCTGCAACCCGGACTGGTGGTGGAGGGCAGTTGGGCGGTCGGCGTACCCGTTTTCGACACGAACGATCGGCCTGTGGCGGCGATCAGCGCTGCCGCGATCGAATTGCGGCTTGGCCCAGCGCGCGGGGCGGCCATCGGGAATCGCCTGGTCATGGCAAGCAGAGAGCTGTCCGGCTTGCAGGCGCTCCAGGGCGATCGGCGCGACGCCGAGAAAGCCGCCGCGCAAACCTGAAGAGCCAGCACTGGATGAAGGGCCCGACACGGCTGGAATCCTGTTCGCTCCCAAGCACCCGCTCAGGCGACCTTGGCGTCGGGCAGCGCGAACATCGACTCCATTTCCGCTCGCAGCTTGTAGGCGTCGGTCGACATGTCCATCGCGACGTCGGCCCAGCTCAGGCTCTGGCCCTTCTTGACCGGCCGCAGCACCTTGACGTTGTGGGCCAGACCCAGCGGCAGCCCGCCCATTCGCAATGAACGATCGGCCGGTAGCAATTTGCCCCAGACGGTGTAGCCGCCTTCGCCATCGAGCATCTCGCCCGGCATCAGGTCGCGCTTGGCGGTCGCCACCACGTCGGCGTTCCAGCAGGTCGCGACACCGGTGGCCTCGCCGCGCAGCGCGACGCTGGCGACTGACACGCCGACCTCCAGCCCGATCAGGTGCCAGCGCTTGTACAGGGTGAAGTAGCGACCGCTAGGGTCGGTGTGCGCGTTGTATTCCTCGAAGCAGTTCTTGATGTAATCGGTCTCGGCCTCGACCGTGACCCACACGCCCATGCGGATGTCGTAAGGGATGCGCCTGCCATCGGCCTCGAGCGACGAAATGACTTCGACCATGCCCTTGCGCTCCAGCACGCCGCCTTCGCTTTTCGGCCGCGTCACGACCGGAATGTCTTCCACGCTGGCCGGCGGATAGAGCAACCCGTCGGACGGCACGAAAAGACCGGTGGCGTTGGCCACCGAGGAGCTTTCGATCGACGGCTTGGAGCCATCGAGAAAGCTGTTGAACATCTTCGGGTTGAGGCCGCCTCGCTCGGCCTGTTCGGGCGTCAGGCCGTAGTTGCCCCAGACCGTCTCGGGCGTCGATTCCGAGAAGTGCGGCAACCACTTGTGGCCGCGACCGGCCGCCACCACCGGAAAGCCGCAGGTACGCGCCCAGTCGACCAGGTCGCAGATCAAGGCGGGCTGGTCACCGAACGCCAGTGAATAGATCACACCGGCGTCTTGCGCCTTGCGCGCCAGCAACGGGCCGCAGAACGCATCGGCCTCTACCGTCACGTTGACCACATGCTTGCCGTGCGCAAAGGCATCCAGGCAGTGCTGAACTGCCGCGACCGGATTGCCGGTGCACTCGACCACGATATCGATGCCGGCGTTGCGCGTGACGGCTTGCCAGTCGTCGGTGATCCAGGTGGCGCCGGTCTTCAGCGCCTCCTGGGCCGAGCGCGCCTGCGTGCGTGCCGGGTCCCATCCGACCCGCGTCAGGCTGGCACGCGCCGCGTCGGGCGAGAGGTCGGCGATGGCGACCAGATGAATGCCGGGCGTTCGCGGAATCTGCGCCAGGTACATCGAACCGAATTTGCCGGCGCCGATCAATCCGATGCGGATCGGACGGCCTTCGGCTTCGCGTTGCTGGAGTTTGGAGTGGAGGCTCATCACGCTTCCTTTCAGGCGGTGGTGGCTTCGTCGATGACGTCGAGCGACGTCTGCAGCGCGCTTTCTGGCAAGCCGTGCTGCCACGGCGTGTCGACCGGGTAGGGCTTGAGCAGGCAGTCATCTGGCAGCATCGCGATCGGGGTGAAGTCGCGCTGCGCGATGAACTCGGGCCGCTTGAACCGACGAATATGGTTGCTGACCGCGCATAGGCTCAAGTACACCGCGACACGGTTGAACGGCGACAGGTTGCTGCCCGAAGCGTGCACCAGGCAACTGTGGAACAGGATCATCGAGCCTGCCGGGCCCTTGGGCGAGACGATGCCGCCGTCCTTGCCGCCGGCGCGATCGACCAGTTGCCGGATCAGGTCGTGGTCGACCGTCCAGAGCGGGTAGCTGGTGGTGGTGAGGTCGTGCTTGGCATCGACCACGCCCTTCTTGTGACTGCCCGGGATGAACATCAACGGGCCGTTGTATTCACTCACGTCGTCCAGGAAGATCGCCACGTTCATGGCACGCTCGGTCGGCATCAGATCGTCGTTGAGCCAGGTACCGTAGTCCTGGTGCCACTGCCACACGTCGCCCTCGAAGGCCATCTTTCCGTTGATCTTGAACTGGTGCATGTAGACCTCTTCCTCGAAGAGATCGGTCACCGGCCCCACCATCCGTGGGTGGCGCGCCAGGCGAGCGAAAGGCTCGCTGATCAGGTGCGCCGCAAAGTTGGTGCGCACGGCATCCTTGCCTTTTTCTCGCACGTTGAATGCCTCGCGGCGGCTGTACAGGTCCGGCACCGCCTCGGTCAGGGTGCGAGTTTCTTCGGGCGTGAAATGACCGGGAAAGAACAAGTAGCCGTCGCGATCGAATTGCGAGCGTTGTTCGGGTGTGAGCTTCATCGTATGTCTCCGGAAAGTGCGGTGGTTGAAGTGGAAAGGGCCGGGCTATTCAGTCGTTCGGCAAGGCGCCGGCCGAGGTTGGCGCTGGCCTGCGCGCCGTGGTCGTTGCTGAGCTGCGCGGCACCGTCGGCGTCGCCGGCTGCGATCGCATCGGCAATCGATTCGTGTTCGTCCCAGAGCGACTCGCGCTGCGTCGCTGCCTGCAGCACCGCGCCCATGGCACGTCGCAGATGGCGCCAGTGCAGGTCGGCGCTCTGCGCAATCAACGCGTTGCCCGATGCGACGTAGATCGCCTGGTGGAACGCCATGTCTGCATCGAGCATGGCCTCCACGCTGAGCCCGCGCGCGGCGCGCCGGCCGCGCTCGATCAGCTTGGGGTCGATGCGCAAGCGCTGCTCTGCGGCCAGCCGCGCAGCCAGCATGTCGAGGGCGCCGCGCACCTGATAGACCTTGCGCATCCACTCGGCATCGAGTGGTGCCACCCACACGCCTCGGCCCGGCGCGTCGTGCACGAAACCGTCTTTCTTGAGCAGTCGCAACGCCTGCAGCACCGGCTGGCGCGAAACGTTCAGGCGGCGCGCGATGTCCTCCTGGGTGAGCCGCTCGCCCGGCGCCAGCGAGCCGCTGCTGATGGCGTCGAGCAGCGCCCGATAGACCTGATCGACCAGGTCGGGTGCGGCGGGGATCTGAACCAGTGGCATTGACATCACTTACTTTGAACTCTGTATACAGAGTACCGAGTAAACCGATGTCGACCTAACGGGTTTTTACTTAGGGCATCGCTCGCCCGCCGTCGCAGCGACAAACATTCTTTCGCGCCCTCAGCGCTGCAGCTTGTCTTTGGCGTTCTGTTCTTCGATGCGCTCGCGGGCCGCGATCCAGTCGGCATCGCTCCACTGGCGCAGCTCGTAGAAGTTGCCACCAGTGGCCGCGGCCTGGCCACCGTCCATCATGATCGACTGGCCGGTGAGCCAGTCGCACTGGCCCGGTGCCATCAGGAAGGCTGCGAGGTTCTGCAACTCGCTCATTTCGCCGACGCGCGCCATCGGGTTGCTGGCCTTGGAGCGCTCACCCGGCTCTTCGCCGGGATTGAGGCGCTTGCTCATGCCCTCGGTCGGGATCTCGCCCGGGCCGACGGCGTTGAGTCGAATGCCGTAGCGCGCCCATTCGATCGCCAGCGATTTGGTCATGACCTCGATGCCGGCCTTGCTCATGGCCGAAGGCACGACATACGGACCGCCGTTGTCGACCCAGGTGACGATGATGCTCATCACGCTGCGGTACGGGCTGCCCTTTTTCCACTCGCCGGACTTGGCCTGTGCGACCCACCGCTTGCCGACGGCTTGCGTCACGTAGAAGCTGCCATGGAACACGATGTTGGCGACGGCGTCGAAGGCGCGTGGCGACAGGCTTTCGGTCGGTGCGACGAAGTTGCCGGCGGCGTTGTTGACCAGGCCTGTAAGGCCGCCGCTTTCGAACAGGCTCTCGACCATTTCATCGACCGCCTGCGCATTGCGGATGTCGACGCCGAAGGTGTCGATGCGCCGCTCCGGAAAATCCTTGCGCCATTGGGCCGCGGTTTCTTCGAGCACCGACTGACGCCGGCCGCAGATGGCGACATCGGCGCCGAGCGCCAAAAACTTTTCGGACATCGACTTGCCGAGGCCGGTACCACCCCCGGTGACGAGGATGCGCTGGCCGGTCATGAGAGCGGTCTGGAACATGGTGTTGTCTCCTTCGTTGTAAATCTTGTTGCGGTGGCCGTGGAGCGCTCAGTCGGGCACGAACTTGCTCTTGAACTTGACCTCGTCGGCAACGTCTTCGAGCGTGACGAGCTGGCCCATCTTGTTGTCGACCAGGCGGCAGGCCGCGAAGAGGCTGTAGCGGCCTTTCAGGTAATAGCTTTCCATGTCGATCAGCATGTACGGATACGGCAGGAAAACCTGGTGCTCGAACACGGCGCGATGCACGTTCCGCGGTGAAGGGAACAGCTTGTATTCGTCGGTGGCGAGGGATTTGGCGGTGGCGATGACGGCTCCAAAAGCGTAGGCGGGATCAGCGTTGTCAGGATGGGCGGAATTGTTTGCGAAGAAACGCGCGATGGCGACCGATGTGCGCCAGCTGCGCTTCGGCGATGGTGCCGCCGAGGTCGACTTCGTCGCCGTTGAGCACCTCGTTGGCATAGGCCATCGCGCGAGCGACGACCTCTTCTTCGGTGACGCCCTGGTCGACTGCCAGATCGAGCGCAACACGCTTCATGGCGCGCTGCGAGAGCACCCACTGGGCGGCAAAAGCATCCCAGGCAGCGGCCGCTTCCTTGAACTTGTCGCGCTCGGCGAGGATCTGGTCGAGCGGCTTGGCGAGCAGTTCGTTCAGCGATTGGAGCTGCTCGAACATCACCTCGATTTGCGCATTGGCGGCGAGCAAGGCATCGCCCGCGCCTTCGAGTTTGACGGCACCGGATGACGGCTTATCGGAAGAGGACATGAAAGTAAGTGGGGCGCAGAGACTGAAAAGTGGGTGCGACCTCGTTTTGCGGATCGCTTGAGGAGCGATTGTCGCGCGCAGCCCGAAGGGCCGCAGCATCGGAAAGCGACTTGGCGCTAGAGGCCCGCCATGAAAGTCGTCGGCCCGGCGATTTGCGTGTCGACGTCCTCCGGACGACCCGCCATCACGTTCTTGCTGGCGCTGGAAAACCAGATCACGCAAAACACCAGCGCCACGCAGCCGATCAGCGCGAGGAAGCCGAGCCAGTAGACGAGCGCCAGGGTCACCAGCGGCGTGATCAGGAGTGCAGCGGTTCTGAGCATGGCGCCATCATCGCGCGACTCATCGGAAACATTGCGTGACAAAGTCGACGCGACGGTGAAATTCGACGCCCAGCCGACGGCCGGTCAAGCGCCCGTCAGCCGCCGACAAGCGCCTGGTAAGCCTTGCGCGTGGCCGGCGCGACCGAATCGAGCGCCAGCGCATACGAGGTCTGGTGCCGTGCCAGCAACCGCGCCGAGGCCACCGACTTCGAGCGACAAAACCAGTGGCAGGTGTGCTGCATCAAGAACAGTTCCGCCGACATCGTGAAGGCTTTGCGCTTGGGAGTCTGGCCGAGCGCGTTGCTGGCCGCGTCGGCAATGCCCTGCGCGTGAATGGCAAAGGCCTTGCGTGCATCGAAGGTCGCGTTGGGGAAAAGCCGGTCGGCCAATGGCAGCGCGAGCGGCAGCTTGCTCGTACGGGTTTGCGCCTCGTCGATGCGCCCGAAGCCGGCGGCAAAGCGGCCGAACTGATCGGCCAGCGCGGCCTCGGCTGTGTTCAACATGCTCCAGATCTGATCGCGACGCTCGGCATCGTCTTCGGCGAGGCATCGCATGTAGCCCTCGGTCAGGTTCTCCATCAGCTTTTCGATCTGGTACTTGCCGAGCTGGCCGCCCAGGAGGGCGATGCGGCGGGCCTGTTCTTTCGATTTGAGGACCCAGGCGGTGACGGCGATCAGGATCACCAGGACAAGAATTTCCATGAGGGCAGCGGGCAAAAAGCGAAGACGCGCAAGGCGGGATTGCAGTGTAGTGAGCGTGGACGGACGGCGGGGATCAGCGGGCTTTGGGCGGCATCGGGTGAATCGCATGGGTTGAACTGACCGGCTTTGCCGTCTTCACTGGCCAGCGCGTCCCTGGCAGGCCGCCCGCGCGCAGCGCAATCAGATCGGTCACCCGCACACCGCCGTACTCCACCCGAATGGCGCCCTGCCCTTCCAGCGTTCGCAGCGCCTCGTTCACCCGCTGGCGCGACAGGCCGATCAGGTACGCCAGCTCTTGTTGCGTGATGCGCAGCAGCTCGCCGACACCCGGGAACAGCACCGGGTTGAACAGCGCGGCCAGGTTGCGGGCGACGCGGGCGTCGGGGTTGTTCAGGCGGTCGGCCTCACGCGCGGCGATGAACTGGGCGAGCCGCTCGTTGAGCTGGTTCATCACGAAGCGGTTGAAGCCGATCGAGTGGTCGAGCAGCCAGTGGAACTCGTCGATCGGCAGGCCGGCGACGAGGCTGCGTCGCAGCGCCTGGATGTTGTAGCGGTACGGCTCGCGCTTCATCACGGTGCCTTCGCCGAACCAGCCGCCGGGCGGCAGTCCGCTGTAGGTCATCGAGGTGCCGTCGGCGTTGTCGTTGCTCATCTTGAGCAGCCCCTCGACCACGCCGAACCAATAGGTCGGCGAGCGGCCGACGCGGCACACCAATTCGCCGGCATCGGCATCGCCGACCACCACGGCTGCTTCGGCACGCTTTCGCTCGGCCGGCGTGAGCGTGTGAAGCCACGGAATATTGTCGAGCTCGTGCGGGTGCGCGGCGCGAACCGTGTCGCGAATCGAGCCGCTGCTGGCGTTGTTGCCGATCGTCATGGGCTGGGCTTCATCGGGAAAGTCCGGGGAGTACTGTCCCTTAGATTGTCGTTGGAACGACAAGCCGGCGTCAAAGTGGCGCCTACGATCCGGCCCACTGTGCCGACCCTTTCCACCGCTTCGCTGCTCGCTCCGGCGTCCAAGCCACCCACCTTTCCCCGCCTGCTGCAGGCGCATGCGAAAGCGCGGCCCGACGCGCCGGCAGTGCGCGAGAAAGACCTGGGCATCTGGCAGACCTGGACCTGGCGCGAGACCGCGCAGGAGGTGCGTGAAATCGCCTGCGGCCTCGCGAGCCTCGGCTTCAAGACCTTCGATAACCTCGCCATCGTCGGCGCGAATCGGCCGCACCTGTACATGGCGGTCGTCGCGGCGCAAAGCCTGCGCGGCGTGCCGGTGCCGCTCTATCAGGACGCGGTCGCGACCGAGATGGTCTTCATGCTGGAAGACGCGTCGATCGAGTTCGTCATCGTCGAAGACCAGGAGCAGGTCGACAAGCTGCTGGAGTGCCGTGAGATCCAGCAAGGCAAGCTGGCCGCGCAACCCGACCTGCCGCAGATCCGCCACATCATCTACGACGACCCCAAAGGCCTGCGTCACTACGACCAGCCGGGGCTGATCGGCTACGAGCAACTGCGCGAATTGGGCCGTGCTTTCGACACGGCGCATCCGGGATTTTTCGACGCCGCGGTGGCGAGTGGCAATGCCGACGATGTCGGCGTGATCCTCTACACCTCGGGCACCACTGGGCGGCCCAAGGGCGTGTGCCAGACGCATGCGAGCTTCATCGCCGCAGGTCAGGGCGGCGTGGTGAGCGACAAACTCGGCCCCGGCGACAACATCATGAGTTACCTGCCGATGGCGTGGGTAGGCGACCATCTTTTTTCGGTGGCGCAATGGCTGGTCGGCGGCTTCACGCTGAACTGTCCCGAGTCGGCGGCCACGGTGATGAACGACATGCGCGAGATCGGGCCGAGCTATTACTTCGGCCCGCCGCGTACGTTCGAAGGCTTGCTCACCGCCGTGTCGATCCGCATGGAAGACGCGGCCGCGCCCAAGCGATGGCTGTATGCCAAGTTCATGGCGCTAGCGCAACGCGTCGGTGCCGACATCCTCAACGGCGCGCCGGTCAGTGCGACGGACCGCGCGCTGTACGCGGTCGGTAATTTGATGGTCTACGGGCCGCTGCGCAACGTGCTGGGAATGAGCCGCATCCGCGTGGCGTACACCGCGGGCGCCGCCATCGGGCCCGACCTGTTTCGTTTCTATCGCTCGATCGGCGTCAACCTGAAGCAGTTCTACGGCCAGACCGAAACCTGCGCCTACGTCTGCATGCAGCAGGACGGCAAGGTCAAGCTGCAAACCGTCGGCACCGCAGCGCCCGGCATGGAACTGCGCATTGCCGACAACGGCGAAGTGCTGGTGCGCGGCGTGTCGGTACTGCAGGGCTACTACAAGCGGCCCGACGCGACAGCCGAAGTGCTCGATGCCGATGGCTACTTTCACACCGGCGATGCCGGCGTGCTCGACAGCGAAGGCCACCTGCGCATCATCGATCGCGCCAAGGATGTGGGTCGCATGGCCGGTGGCGCGATGTTCGCGCCCAACTACATCGAGAACAAGCTCAAGTTCTTTCCGCAGATCAAGGAAGCGGTGTGCTTCGGCGATGCGCGCGAAACGGTCTGCGCCTTCATCAACATCGACTACGAAGCGGTCGGCAACTGGGCTGAACGACGCGGCCTGGCGTATGCCGGCTACGTGGACCTGGCCGGAAAGCCCGAGGTGCTGACGCTCATCGCAGACTGCATCGGCAAGGTGAACGCAGACCTCGCATCCGAGCCCGGCATGGCCGACACGCAGATCGCGCGCTTCCTGGTGCTGCACAAGGAACTCGACCCCGACGACGACGAGATGACTCGCACCCGCAAGGTGCGGCGCAGCTTCATCGCCGAGAAGTACGCGGTGCTGATCGAGGCGCTCTACACGGGCAAGACAGAGCAGTTCATCGAGACGCAAGTGAAGTTCGAAGACGGCCGCACCGGATCGGTCAGCGCGACGCTGCAGATCGTCGATGCGAAGCGGTTCGCTGCAGTGAAGGCGGCTGCATGAGCGCCGCGCCGGGCCGCCCCGGGCAAGCAAATAGAAAAGTCGGCGAGGTCATCCTCGACGTGCAGAACATCTCGCTCAGCTTCGGTGGCGTGAAGGCGTTGACGGACATCAGCTTCGATGTGCGCGAGCATGAGGTGCGCGCCATCATCGGGCCGAACGGCGCGGGCAAGAGCTCGATGCTCAACTGCATCAACGGCGTGTACCAGCCGCAGCAAGGCTCCATCACCTTTCGCGGCCAGACCTTCACGCACATGAACTCGCGCCAGGTAGCCGAAATGGGCGTGGCGCGCACCTTCCAGAATCTGGCGCTCTTCAAGGGCATGAGCGCGCTCGACAACATCATGACGGGCCGCAACCTGAAGATGAAGAGCAGCCTGCTCGCGCAAGCATTTCGCAATCCGTTCGGCTGGGGATCGGCCGAACGCGAAGAGCTGGAGCAGCGCGAATTCGTCGAACGCATCATCGACTTCCTGGAGATCCAGCCGTTTCGCAAAACGCCGGTGGGGCAGCTGCCCTACGGCTTGCAGAAGCGCGTCGACCTCGGCCGCGCGCTGGCGATGGAGCCGCAGGTGCTGCTGCTCGACGAGCCGATGGCCGGTATGAACGTCGAAGAAAAGCAGGACATGAGCCGCTTCATCCTCGACGTCAACGACGAGTTCGGCACGACCATCGTGCTGATCGAGCACGACATGGGCGTGGTGATGGACATCAGCGACCGCCTCGTGGTGCTCGACTACGGCAAGAAGATCGGCGACGGTACGCCGGACGAAGTGCGCAACAACGAAGACGTGATCCGGGCGTACCTGGGCGTGGAACATTGACATGGGCTTTTTTCTTGAGACCCTGTTCGGCGGCCTGATGGTCGGCATGCTCTACGCCCTGGTCGCGCTGGGCTTCGTACTGATCTTCAAGGCGTCCGGCGTCTTCAACTTCGCGCAGGGTGCGATGGTGTTGTTCGCGGCGCTGGCGATGGCACGGTTCTCCGAATGGTTCCCGCTGTGGTTCGGCTTCAGCAGCCTGGTTCTGGCCAACATCCTGGCGTTCATCGCAGCGGCCCTGTGCATGGTCGGCGTCGCCTGGCTGGTCGAGCGCTTCGCGTTGCGGCGGCTGGTCAACCAGGAGGGCATCACCCTGCTGATGGCGACGCTCGGAATCGGCAACGTGCTCGACGGCGCAGGCCAGCTGATCTTCGGCAGTGCGACTTACAAGATCGACGTCGGCATGCCGAAAGATCCGCTGCTGGTGCTGGAGAACATCTTCGAAGGCGGCTTGCTGTTGAACAAGGAAGACATGTACTCGGCGGTCGCTGCGGCAACGCTGGTCATTCTGCTCACCCTGTTTTTCCAGAAGACGCGCACCGGTCGCGCGCTGCGCGCCGTGGCCGACGACCATCAGGCGGCGCAGTCGATCGGCATTCCGCTCGGCCGAATCTGGGTCATCGTGTGGTCGGTCGGCGGCATCGTCGCGCTGGTCGCGGGCGTGATCTGGGGCAGCAAGCTCGGCGTGCAGTACTCGATTTCGCTGGTCGCGCTGAAGGCGTTTCCGGTGGTGATTCTCGGTGGCCTTACCTCGGTACCCGGCGCCATCATCGGCGGGCTGATCATCGGCGTCGGCGAGAAGCTTTCAGAGATCTATCTGGGCTCGTACCTCGGCGGCGGCATCGAAAACTGGTTCGCCTATGTGCTTGCGCTCGCAGTTCTGTTGATCCGCCCGCAAGGTCTGTTCGGCGACAAGATCATCGACCGCGTCTGACGAAACCGCCACTATGTTCTACAGAGAAAACGGTCAATTCAAGAGCAGCTACCGTGCCGACCTGGCGCTGTTCCCGATCGCGCAAGACCGCTGGGCGATGCTGGCGCTTGCGGTCATCGCGTTCGTCGTGGTGCCGCTTACGGTGAGCGACTACAGTTTTCGCGCGGTGCTCATTCCCTTCCTGATCCTCGCGCTGGCGGCCATCGGGCTCAACATCCTGGTCGGCTATTGTGGACAGATCTCGCTCGGCACGGGCGCTTTCATGGCGATTGGCGCTTACGCGGCCTTCAACCTGCAGGCGCGCGTCGACGGCATGCCGCTGTTGATCGCGATCCTCGGCGGCGGGCTGGCGGCCACGGTGCTGGGCGTTCTCTTCGGCATACCGAGCTTGCGCATCCGCGGGCTGTACCTGGCGGTCGCGACGCTCGCTGCGCAGTTCTTCATCGACTGGTTCACCAACCGGGTGAAGTGGGTCACCAACGACTCGTCTTCCGGCTCGGTCAGCGTGCGCACCTTGCAGATGCTGGGCTTCGAATTCAACACGCCGGTGCAGAAGTATTTGCTGTGCCTCGGCTTCGTCGTGGTGTTCGGCCTGCTCGCCAAGAACCTGGTGCGTGGGGCCATCGGCCGCGAGTGGATGGCGATGCGCGACATGGACGTGGCCGCGGCCGTTATCGGCATTCGCCCGGTGTACGCCAAGCTCACTGCGTTTGCGGTCAGCAGCTTCATCGTCGGCGTGGCCGGTGCGCTGTGGGGCTTCGTGCATCTGGGTGCATGGGAGCCGGCTGCCTTTGGCATCGACAAGTCGTTCCAGCTGCTCTTCATGATCATCATCGGCGGACTCGGTTCGATTGCCGGCGCCTTCTTTGGCGCCGCCTTCATCGTGATGCTGCCGCTGCTCCTGAACTACGTGCCGCACTGGCTCGGCCTGTCGATATCGACCGCCACGGCGTCGCATCTGGAGCACATGATTTTTGGCGCGTTGATCGTCTTCTTCTTGATCGTCGAGCCACACGGACTGGCGCGGCTGTGGTCGACGGCGCGACAGAAGCTGCGGCTGTGGCCCTTCCCGCATTGACCGCACTGAACCCGCTCACTCACCGTTTTCAACGTCGTTCCAACCCTGCACTTTTATGTGCTCAATAAAAGGAGACAAGCCATGAGATTGATGAACTTCGCTCGCACCGCGGCCTTTGCCGTCGCGGCACTGTCGATGGTCGCTGCGACCTCGATTGCCCAGGCGCAGACGGCCGAACAGTTCGTTCCGCTGCTGGTGTACCGCACCGGCCAGTTCGCTCCGTTGGGCATTCCATGGGCCGACGGCAAACAGGACTACTTGAAGCTCGTCAATGCGCGTGATGGTGGCGTCAACGGCGTCAAGCTCACGTATGAAGAATGCGAGACGGCGTACGACGCGGCCAAGGGCGTGGAGTGCTACGAGCGTCTGAAGGGCAAGGGCACCGGCGCGTCGGGCTTCGATCCGCAATCGACCGGCATCACCTTCGCCGTCACCGACAAGGCCTACGCAGACAAGGTGGCGATCGAGACGCCCGGGTACGGCCTGTCGCAGTCGGTCGACGGCACGGTGTTCGAGTGGAACTTTCCGTTGCTCGGCACCTACTGGACTGCTGCCGACGTGATGATCCAGGACATCGCCAAGAAAGAAAAAGGCAACCTCAAGGGCAAGAAGATCGCGCTGGTTTATCACGACTCGCCTTACGGCAAGGAGCCGATCCCGCTGCTGCAAAAGCGCGCCGCAGCCGAAGGCTTCGAGCTCTCGCTGTTCCCGGTCACGCCGCCCGGCGTCGAGCAAAAGTCGGTCTGGCTGCAGATTCGCCAACAGAAGCCCGACTACGTGTTGTTCTGGTCGGCCGGCGTGATGACGCCCGCCGGCATCCGTGAAGCACAGGCCAGCGGCTTCCCGCGCGAGAAGATGTACGCGATCTGGTGGGCCGGGTCCGATCACGACGTGAAGGACATCGGCGCCGGCGCCAAGGGCTACAACGCCATCACCATCCACAACAGCGCAGCCAAGGACAAGGTGCAGGACGACCTCAGGAAGTTCGTCTACGACAAGGGTCAGGGCACCGGTGCGGCCGAAGGCGTCGGCACGCTGGCGCACACGCGCGGCATGATGATCTCGATGCTGCAGGTCGAGGCCATTCGCGCCGCGCAGGAAAAGTACGGCAAGGGAAAGGCGTTGACGTCGGAGCAGGTGCGCTGGGGTTATGAAAACCTCGACCTCACGGCCGACAAGCTGAAGGCGCTGGGCTTCGGCGAAATCATGCGGCCGGTCAAGACATCCTGCAGCAACCACATGGGCACCGACTGGGCGCGCATCGTGACGTGGGACGGCAGCAAGTGGGAGAACAAGTCCGACTGGTACCAGTCGGACAAGAAGTTCATCGACCCGCTGGTCAAGGAATTCTCCGAAAAGTACGCCAAGGACAAGAACGTCAAGGCGCGTTCTTGCAGCTAAGGCTGCAAGCTTCCAAGCGACAGCGAACTACCGCGTAAGGAACGCCCATGGAATCTTCAGCCACATCCATTGCACCGACGGCCAAGCCGCTGCTCGAAGTCAACGGCATCGAGGTGATCTACAACCACGTGATCCTCGTGCTGAAGGGTGTGTCGCTGAAGGTGCCCGAGGGCGGCATCGTGGCGCTGCTCGGCGGCAACGGTGCCGGCAAGACGACCACGTTGCGGGCGGTGAGCAATCTGCTGGTAGCCGAGCGCGGCGCGGTGACCAAGGGCACCATCGAGCTGCGCGGCGAGCGCATCGAAGCGCTGTCGCCCTCGGCCCTGGTCAAGCGCGGGCTGGTGCAGGTCATGGAAGGCCGCCACTGCTTCGCGCACCTGACTATCGAAGAGAACCTCATGACGGGTGCCTACACACGCACCGACGGCAAGGCCGCCATAGCGCAGACGCTCGAGAAGGTCTACGCGTATTTTCCGCGCCTGAAAACGCGCCGCTCTTCGCAAGCCGCATACACATCGGGCGGTGAACAACAGATGTGTGCCATCGGCCGGGCGCTGATGGCCGCACCGAACATGGTGCTGCTCGACGAACCGTCGATGGGCCTCGCGCCGCAGATCGTCGACGAGGTGTTCGGCATCGTCAAAGACCTGAACGAAAAAGAGCGCGTGACCTTTTTGCTCGCCGAACAGAACACCAACATGGCACTGCGCTACGCCGACTACGGCTACATCCTGGAAAACGGCCGCATCGTCATGGACGGCGAGGCGAAGAGCCTGCGCGAGAACGAAGACGTCAAGGAGTTCTACCTCGGCGTCGGTGGCGCAGACCGCAAGAGCTTTCGCGACGTGAAGAGCTACAAGCGCAGAAAGCGGTGGTTGGCATGACGACAGATTTTTACGACGCGCTCGAAGTGCGCGACCCGGCCGAACGCGAGCGCGACTTGCTCGCTGCATTGCCCAAACAGATTATGCAGGCGCAGACTGCAGCGCCGGCCTTTGCGAAGATTCTCGATGGCGTGAAGCCGGCCGACATCACGTCGCGCGAAGCGCTGTCCCGGTTGCCGGTCACACGCAAATCGGAACTGCTCGCGCTGCAGAAAGAACGACGCGCGAACGACCCGTTCGGCGGCTTCGCGGCCATCGCGCGTGGCTCGCGCATGCCGCGCGTGTTCGCGAGCCCCGGTACCATCTACGAGCCCGAAGGCGAAGCGCGCGACTACTGGCGGACAGCACGCGCGTTGCATGCGGCGGGCTTTCGCAGCGGAGAGCTGGTGCACAACTGCTTTAGCTATCACATGACCCCTGCGGGCTCGATCATGGAAAGCGGCGCGCACGCGATGGGCTGCACGGTGTTTGCCGGCGGCATCGGCCAGACCGAGCAGCAGGTCGACGCGATGGTCGATCTGCAGGCCGAGGGCTACATTGGCACGCCGAGCTTCCTGAAGATCATTCTCGAGAAGGCTGCAGAGCTGAAAACGCCGCTCCCCAGACTCAAAAAAGCGCTCGTCTCGGGCGAGGCCTTTCCACCCAGCCTGCGCGACTGGATCGATGCGCACGGAGTGCACGGCACGCAGTGCTACGCAACGGCCGACCTGGGCCTGGTCGCTTACGAGACGAGCGCGCGCGAAGGCCTGGTGCTCGACGAAGGCGTGCTGGTGGAGATCGTGCGGCCCGGCACCGGTGACCCCGTGCCCGATGGCGAGGTCGGCGAGATCGTGGTGACCACCTTCAATCGAGACTATCCGCTGGTGCGCTTCGGCACCGGCGACTTGTCTTCAGTGCTGGCCGGCGATTGCCCCACCGGCCGCACCAACAAGCGCATCAAGGGATGGCTCGGCCGCGCCGACCAGACCACCAAAGTGCGCGGCATGTTCGTCCACCCTTCGCAAGTGGCAGACATTGCCCGCCGATTCCCGGAAGTGCAGCGCGCACGTCTGGTGGTCGAAGGCGAGATGGGCGACGACCGCATGACGCTCAAGCTAGAGTGCGACGGCGCACCCGAAGGTCTCGAAGCGCGAGTGGCAGAAACGATTCGCGAAGTCACGAAGCTGCGCGGTGCGGTCGAATGCGTAACGCCGAACAGTCTTCCGAACGATGGCAAGGTGATCGAAGACGCGCGCAGCTACAAGTAAGCCGCGCCGCCGCCGGGGTTCAATGGATTTCTTGCGCAATCCGGACCCGCGCCATCACTTGCGGGATCTCCTCGGCCACGATCAGTTCCGTGTCGAGGCTGGCAGCCACCGCGTCTGCAAGCTCGTCGCCGGAACGCCAGGCCGCCTCGACAGTGCCTGCGCCGAATGAATCTCCGCAAACGCCCAGGCCGATCACCGGATCCCACCAGCATTCGGAGCGACCCGACGATGGCTGTCCAAGTGAGGCATACAGCCAGCGATGCACGCCTACATGCTGCCACTCGCGCTGCGAATCCGGAGGCATCAACGCGGTGAGTGCAGCACGCAACATCTGCACGACGGCTTTGGGATCGTCTTCCAGATGCGCCTCGCTCCAGGCGGCCGTGGCGTGGGCTACCCAACTGGCACAGCCGGCAGCGCCGTCGCGACCCGGCTTGCGGTCGTTGCGCGTCACCACTGCGAGGGGGCCGTTTTCCGGCTCGGCGGCATCCCAGGGCCAATCTACATCGTCAGTGACGGCCATCAGCGTCCAGCATGGCGTCATGGGAACGGCTGCAAGTGCATCGGCCCAATCGTCCTTGTGTCCCGCCAATAACAGCGCGGCCTGGGCTGGCGGCATCGCCAGCATCACATGGTCGAACAATCCAGCCGACTCGCCGTCCGAAAATACGAGGCGCCAACCATCGACCCCCCGCTGCAGCCTTTGCACTTGTTGGCCCATGCGCATGGGCACGCCGCCGAGAAGGTTTCGGCAGAACGAAGGCATGTCGGGAACCGGCATGACCCGAAGCCGCATCCTCGGCTCGGGGAACGCCGCATACACCCGCTGCTGCCAAAACTCGGCTTGCCCAGCCGCCTCTGCGCGAGCGACGACCGCCCGGAACCGCGGGCTTTGCGCACTGAACTGTTGCGCTCCATGGTCGAGATCGGTCGACCTCTCGACGCCGGAAGCGTCGGTCCATTGAACGCGTCGGGTGGCCATTCGACCGCCGACGTTGTTCGATTTTTCGAACAACGTGACGTCGTGCCCGGCACGCAGGAGCGCCGCGGCGCAGGACGTCCCGGCTATTCCTGCCCCAATGACCGCGATGGCGGGACGAATTTTGCGGCTTGACATCGGTTTTTCCTTTTGGAGATGGAAGGTGAATCAGAGACGGCGAACTAGTGCACCAAAGGCGCCCGAGCCGCTTTGCACCGGACGCGGTTCGCCCGCGTGCTCGTTGGTGGTGTCGACCGGGGTCGCCGAGGTCGCGGGCAATTCGGACGGCGTCTTGCGCCAGAGCGGGCGGACCGCCAGAAATCCGCGGTAAGCGAAATCGAGCACGACGGGCATCGGACCGAACGAAACGATGTGCCCCAGCCACGCTGTGCGGGGCAGTGCTTGCCACAAGACGCCGAAGCCGCGGGCACCGTCCGCGAGCGTTCCATCGGGCCGGCGCACGTGAAAGCGTTTCAAGGCGGCAGCGCGGGTCAGGCCTGGCCCGAGATCCGTGTCTGCGCAGTTCGAAGCGTCGATCCACTGGCACGTGTCCGCACCCGGTTGACGGCGGTAGTAAGCGATCTCGCTGGAGCAAACCGGACACGCGCCATCGAAGTACACAACCACTTCATTTTGTGTGACAACGTTCTCTTGAGTCATATTTGCACCTGTTTTGAACACTTCTTGAATCGAATATTAGCCAGATAACCTTGTCACGTGCGGTTTATGACACGCTATTTGCACGTATCTTATAGATTAGCGATTCAAATCCACTTCATTCTTTCGCTATGATGTGTAGGCAATAGCCTCTTCAACTTCTCGACCATGCCGCTCAACACTGACCCCATCGACCCCACGCCAAATGCAAGCCTTCGAAGCGGAACGGCTGCGCGCCTGGCCGGGCTGCCGGTAGCAACACTTCGCGTTTGGGAGCGCCGCTACGACGTGGTGTCGGCATCGAAAACGTCGACCGGGCAGCGCCTTTATTCGAGCCATGACGTGTCACGTCTCAAGTTGCTTCGACAACTCACCCACAACGGGCACGCCATCGGAACGATCGCCAACCTCGAGCTCGCTGCCCTCCAGTCGCTCGGCGAGGGGGTTTCGATCGCCATCTCAGGTGCTCCGGTCGCGACTCGAAGCGTTGTCGTCGTCGGTCGCAGTGCGGCGCACAAACTCGAGTCGGTCATGGGGTACGAGTTGCGGGCGGTTTACGAAGACCTGGACCAAGCCGAGCTGCATCCGACCGCTGAAGGCAGCATCGACGTCTTGCTTGTCCGGCTCGCATCGCTGCAACCCGCATCGGTCGATCGCGTGCTGGCGCTCGCCAAGTCCCTCAACGCCGGCACGACGGCAGTCCTTTACAACTTCACCGCCGAGGGCACTGTCGAGGCGTTGCGCAAGGTCGGTGTAAGGGTCCGCCGTGAACCCGCCACCGCCCGCGATCTTTCGCAACTGATGCGAAACGAGTCCGACACCGCATTGCCCGTCAACATGGAATGGCACGCTGCGCCGCGACGGTTCAGTGACGAAAAACTGACTGAATTTGCCGAGCGCCCTTCGACGATCGCATGCGAGTGCCTCCGACATGTGGCCGAGATTGCGCTGCAACTCGCCGGATTCGAACGCTACAGCGTGGATTGCGCCTCGTCGAACGCCGCCGATGCCGCATTGCACAAACATCTGACGGCAGTGGCTGGCGCCGCACGTACGTCCTTCGAGCAGGCGCTGCAAAAAGTGCTGGCGCACGAAGCGCGTGGCCGAGCACCAAACTAAGGGCTAGTCGGTATAGGTCAGGGTCTGGTCAGCCGATACCATCGGCGTTTTTCATACGGGAGACACCCATGAAGACCTTGTTTGCGATCGCCGCGATGGCACTGACCGCCGTTGCCACGCATGCCCAGACCTACCCGAACGCAAGGACGGTGACCATCGTCGTGCCGTTTGCCGCCGGAGGCCCGACCGATCGCGTGGCGCGGGACCTCGCTGAAGCCCTTGCCAAGCCGCTCGGCACCAACATCGTGGTCGACAACGTGGCGGGCGCGGGCAGTTCCATCGGCACCGCCAAGGTGGCGCGGGCCACCCCTGACGGCTACACGCTGCTGCTCAACCACATCGGCATGTCGACGATGCCTGCGCTCTACCGCAAGCTGCCGTTCAACGTCGAGACCGACTTCGATTACCTCGGCATGATCAACGAGGTGCCGATGACGCTCATAGGCAAGCCCCAGTTGCCGGCCAACAACTTTCAGGAATTGCAGACCTGGATCGGCCAGAACAAGGGAAAGATCAACCTCGGCAACGCCGGGCTGGGTGCCGCATCGCAACTCTGTGGCCTCTTGTTCCAGAGTGCAATGAAGGTCGAGATGACGCCGGTGCCCTACAAAGGCACCGCGCCGGCCATCGCGGACCTGATGGGCGGCCAAATCGACCTGCTATGCGACCAGACCACCAACACCACCGGCCAGATCACGGCAAAGACCGTCAAGGCCTATGCAGTGACCACGCCCAAGCGCCTGACGACCCCGGCGCTCAAAGGCCTGCCGACGCTCGCCGAGTCGGGCCTCAAGGATTTCGAGGTAACCATCTGGCACGGGCTCTATGCGCCCAAGGGCACCCCACCGGAAGTGACCAAAAAGATCAACGAGGCACTGAAAGTCGCGCTCAAAGACCCCGCTTTCATCAAGCGCGAAGAGGACCTCGGCGCCGTTGTGATGGCCGACAAGCGCGTCGAGCCGGCAGACCACAAGAAGTTCGTGGCTGCCGAGATCGCCAAGTGGGGCCCGATCATCAAGGCCGCCGGCGCGTACGCCGACTAGCGTGTTGCGCGCGCCCTCAGTGTGCGCAACTACTTCGGCCGGATCGCATCGGCCGTGCCTTGAATGAACGCCTTGATTTTCTCGACGTCTTCCATCGTCAGCTTGCCGGTGAAGTCGGGCATGCCACGTTCCATGGCAGCGCCATGGAAGACGAACTTGTCGAGGTTTTCGATGTAGCTCGAGTTCATGTAGCCGAGATTGGGAATGTTGCCGCCGCGGTCCACGCCCGGCACGCCGTGGCAGAACACGCAGTTGCTCACGTACAGGTAGGTGCCGGCCGTGACATTGGCCGGGTCGTACTTGACGCCTTGCACCAGCTTGTCCATTCGGTACTGGACGAAGTCGGGTTTGGCCGCGTTGCCACCCGCAGCGAAGGTGTAGACGGTGCCCGGCCCGTTCGTCTCGGTCGCGCGCTGCGCCAGGCCGTAGACACCGCCCCATCCCACCGCGACCGATACGTACTGCTTGCCGTCGACCATGTAGGTCGACGGTGCGGCGACGATCCCGGTGCCGGTCGGTGTTTCCCAGAGCTTGTCGCCGGTCTTTGCGTTGTAGGCGACCATCCGCCCGTCGGCCGTGCCCTGAAAGACGAGGTTGCCTGCCGTCGTCAGCGTGCCGCCGTTCCATGGCGACACGTGCTCCACGCCCCACACCTCCTTCTGCGCGACCGGGTCCCAGGCGACCAGACGTCCGCTCGGCTTGCTGGTCGGTGGCTCCACATTGGCGAACTTGGCGGTGTTCCAGCCCAGTGCCGCATGCGGACGGCCGGGAGCGTTTTCATTGAACTTCCAGTCCTTGTCGTCCATCAGGTTGAGCGGGACGTGCTGCGAAGGCAAATAGGCCAGGCCGGTCATCGGGTTGAACGACATCGGCTGCCAGTTGTGCGCACCGAAAGGGCCGGGAATCGCATCGTTGGGCTTGGTGCCGTCGCGCGCCGCGGCCACGCCGATCGGTCGGCCGTCCTTGCCGTAGCCGGTCGCCCAGTTCACCTCGGTGAAGTTCTTCGCTGAAATGAACTTGCCGTTAATGCGGTCGAGCACGAAGAAGAAGCCGTTCTTGGGCGCGTGTAGGATCACCTTGCGCGGCTTGTTGTCGATCTTGATGTCGGCCAGGATCATCGGCTGCGTCGAGGTGTAGTCCCAGTTGTCGCCGGGCGTTTCCAGGTAGTGCCACACGTACTTGCCGGTGTCCGGATTGAGCGCGACGATCGACGCCAGGTACAGGTTGTCGCCGCCACCCGGACTGCGCGCCTTGTGCGACCACGGCGAGCCGTTGCCGGTGCCGACGTACATGAGGTTGAGTTCCGGGTCGTAGGTGATCGAATCCCACGCGGTGCCACCGCCGCCCGCTTTCCAGTACTCGCCCGAAGGGTCCCAGGTCTTGGCAGCCTTGGCCATCGATGCGTCTTCGAACGGTTTCGACGGATCGCCCGGCACGATGAACCAGCGCCACTTCTGGTCGCCGGTGGCAGCGTCGTAAGCAGTGACGTAGCCGCGCACGCCGTACTCGGCGCCGCCGTTGCCGATGACGACCTTGCCCTTGAACACGCGCGGCGCGCCGGTGATGGTGTACGACTTGCTGTGGTCGACGATAGTGTCCTTCTCCCACACCGTCTTGCCCGTCGCCGCATCGAGCGCGATGAGGCGACCGTCGTAAGACGCAACGTAGACCTTGCCCTGCCACAGCGCGACGCCGCGATTCACCACGTCGCAACAGCCCTTGAAACCTTTCGCCTTATCGACCTTGGGGTCGTAAGTCCACAACGCCTTGCCGGTGCGCACGTCGATCGCGTGCACCACGCTCCAAGACGCGGTGACGTACATGACGCCATCGACCACCAGTGGCGTGGCCTCGACACCGCGGGTCGATTGCAGGTCGTACGACCAGACCAGCCCCAGGTCCTTCACGTTGCCGGCGTTGACCTGGTCGAGCTTGCTGAAGCGCGTCTCGGCGTAGTCGAGGCCGTAGCTCGGCCAGTCGGGCGTTTTGGCGGCATTGGCGCGCATGAAGGCAGCGTCGACCTTCGAGGGCGGCTTGGTCGGTGGTTTGTTCTGCGCTGTGGCGGCAGCGCCGGCCAGGCACAGCAGCGCACCGAGCATGCGCACGGCATGGGGGATCTTCATCGTGATGTCTCCTGTCGTTGTGACCCAGAGGATCGCGCGCACGGCGGCTTTGTTCATCTTCGGGAATTCCCTGAAGCACGACTGTTCCATTGCGGAACACATTCGGACATGCCCTTGACGACCACCCGCACCACGCGCGCGCCCTGGCAACTCTTAGCGAACACGGCCGCAGAGCGAACCGCATTGGCGCGCCGGCAGTTTTTCGAAGAAGGCGTGCGGCCTTCGGGACTGGTCGGCGAGGCGGTGATCCAGTCGTGGATGCGCTGCAACCGCGCGCATGAAAACACGCGCCGCGCAGTGGTGTTCGATGCCGTCACGCCGAGCCGCCTGCACGCCACGCTCGGCCGCAACCGCGAGTTGCTGGCGGCCGCGCAGCTCGACTTGCACAGCATGGAAAGCGCCCTTGCGGGCACCGATTGCCGCGTGCTGTTGACCGACGCGCACGGCGTGATCGTGCATGCGACACAACACGATGCGGCCGCGCAGCAACCCATCCTGCGACAGACCGCGCGCGTCGGCATCAACATCGCCGAGAGCGTGATCGGCACCAGCGCGCCGGGCATCGTGGCCGCCACCGGCCAGGCCTGCACGGTGAACGGTGCCGAGCACTATTACGACTGCCTCAGCACGATGCAATGCGCCGCCGCACCCATCCGCGATGTGCATGGCCATCTTGCCGGCGTGCTCGACGTCACCGCCGAATCGCGGCGCTTCGGTTTCGATGCGGCGTCGATGGTCTCGCTCTTCGCCACCACCATCGAGAACCGGCTGCTGCAGGCGCAGTCGCACGACCATCTGGTGCTGCGCTTTCAGGCCAGCCCCTCGCTCTTCGGCACGCCGCTCGAAGGACTGGCCGGTATCGCGACGGATGGCACGGTGGCATGGATGAACACGGCCGGTGCGGGCCTGATTCAACCGCGGCATTGCGATGAGAGTGGTCCGGGCGATGTCGAGCGATTGTTCGGACTCGACCTGCGCGCGTTGCTTCGGCTCGGGCGCAACAACGGGCCGCAACCGGTGCGGCTGACGAGCGGCTTGTCGGTCTGGCTGCAGGCGACATGGCAAGGGCGCGACGGCATCGACTTCAGGCATGCGGCGCCTCTGCCGGCGGCACGGATCGCCGACGCCGGACGTGCGATCCAGGGCATTGAAGTTGCAGAGACAGCCGCTTCGACAACAACGATGAAGACAACAACGACGCCGGCCAACACGCCAATCATTCCTGCAACCGCATTACCTTCAGAAGCAGACACGTTGTGCGGCCATAGCCGCAAGCTGATCGAAGACGCGCTCGCCGCGCACGGCGGCAACATCGCGCAGGCTGCACGCCAGTTGAAAGTGTCGCACGGCATGCTGTATCGGCGCCTGTATCGGTGGTCGCACACCGACTGCGTCGTCCCTGACACCAACACGTCAGCCGGGTAAGCCCGCTCACGACCACACGTCACGGTCGATACGATCTGCCGGCTTGCGCAGGCGGTTCTGCGCTGGAGCCGATATGGATTTGCTGGTGTCAGACGACAAACGACGTGCGCTCTACCGCACGATGGTGCGCATTCGCGCTTTCGAGAACGCGGCGGAGATCGCCAGCCAAGGGGGCGTGAGCGCTTATGGGCAAGAGGCAGCAGGCCTCGTCAAGGTGCGCGGCCCGCTGCACTTGTCGACCGGACAGGAGGCGGTACCTGCGGGTGTCTGCGCGCACTTGAACGTGACGGACTACCTCACCTCGACGCACCGCGGCCACGGCCACACGCTGGCCAAAGGCGCCGACCTGACGCGAATGATGTGCGAGCTGTTCGGCAAGGCGACCGGCTTCAACGGCGGCAAAGGCGGCTCGATGCACATCGCCGATTTCTCTGTCGGCATGCTCGGCGCCAACGGCGTGGTGGCGGCGGGCCTGCCCATCGCTGTCGGCGCGGCGCACGCGCAAAAACTGCAGAAGCGCGATGCCATCACAGTTTGTTTTTTCGGCGATGGCGCGATCAACCGCGGCCCGTTTCTGGAGTCGCTCAACTGGGCGCGCGTCTACGGCTTGCCGGTACTGTTCGTCTGCGAAGACAACCGATGGAGCGCCACCACCGCGAGCGGTCCGATGACCGCAGGTGATGGCGCATCAGCGCGTGCGCAATCGATGGACATCGCTGCCACGCAGGTCGATGGCAACGATGTGTTCGCGGTGCATGCGGCGGCCGCCAGGCTCGTCGCCGAAGTGCGAAGCGGCGGCGGGCCGCGCCTGCTGCACGCGCTCACCTACCGCGTCAAAGGCCACGTGTCGGTCGACCCTGCGGCCTATCGCGACCCTGCCGAACTGGCAGCGGCACTCGAGACCGACCCGATCGCCAATGCGCGCGCGCAATGCCTGAAAGCAGGCATCACCGCCTCTGCGCTGGACGGCATCGATGCCGAAGCGCATGCCGAAGTCGAAGGCGCACTCAGCGCCGCCGACGCAGCCCCCTGGCCCGACCCCAGCGCCGCCTACACCGACATCCAGACCATCGGAGCCGGCCAATGGCATTGATCGAACTCAGCTACGCCGAGGCCGCGGCGCTCGCGGTGCAACATGAAATGGACGCCGATGCCAACGTCGTCGTGATCGGCGAAGACGTCGGTCGTGGCGGCATCTTCGGCCAGTACCGGGGACTGCAGCAGCGCTTCGGACCCGACCGCGTGATCGACACGCCGATCAGCGAGGCCGCCATCATGGGCGCCGGCGTCGGCATGGCGCTCGCGGGCTTGCGGCCGGTGGTCGAAATGCGCGTGGTCGACTTCGCGCTGTGCGGCATGGACGAACTGGTCAACCAGGCGGCCAAGAACCGCTTCATGTTCGGCGGCCAAGGGCGCGTGCCGCTGGTGGCGCGCATGCCGGGCGGCATCTGGGACGCCTCCGCCGCGCAGCATTCGCAGTCGCTCGAAGCCTGGTTCACACACCTGCCCGGCGTGGTCGTGGTGAGCCCGTCGACACCGCAAGACAACTACAGCCTGCTGCGCGCCGCGCTGCAATGCGGCGACCCGGTGGTCTACATCGAGCACAAGGCGCTGTGGGGCGCACGTGGCCCGGTAGACGTTGCATTGGAGGTGCCGCTCGGCCAGGCCGCGCGGCGGCGCAGCGGCGACACGCTGACGATGGTCAGCTGGGGCAAGCAGCTGCTGGCTTGTGCCGCCGCGTGCGACGCGCTGTCCGATCAAGGCGTGACGGTCGATCTGCTCGACCTGCGCACGCTGTGGCCGTGGGATCGCGACACCTTGCTCGCATCGTGTGCCCGAACCACGCGCTTGCTGGTCGTGCACGAGGCGGTGCAAGCGGCCGGCTTCGGTGCCGAGATCGCAGCGTCAGCGGCAGAGGCCACCGGTTGCAAGATCGCACGGCTCGGTGCGCCACGCATTCCCGTTGGCTATTCGGCGGTGCTCGAAGCGCAGTCGCGCGTAAGCGCCGATGCGATCGTGGCCGCGGCACGCGCGCTGGCAGAGCGCAGCGCCTGAGGGGCTGAACGCATCGAAAAACGCTTCGGGGCCGCATCGCGCGAGCCCCTGAAGCAACGCCATCGCCACGGTAGCCTGTAGCGGCTTCGCCTGTGAAAATGAGCACATGACTTCATTCACCAAGATCCCCCGTCGCACCGCGCTGGCCGTGTCTGCGCTCGCATTGGCAACCGCTGCGCTGTCCACCCACTCTGCCTTCGCCCAAAGCACCTGGCCGACCAAACCGGTTCGCATCGTCGTGCCGTTCGCCGCCGGCGGCACGACCGACATCCTGGCCCGCGCGGTCGCGCCAGAACTCTCCAAAGCCTTCGGCCAGCAATTCATCGTCGACAACCGCCCCGGCGCCGGCGGCAACCTCGGCGCCGAAATCGTCGCGCGCGCACCGAACGATGGCTACACGCTGTTGATGGGCACGGTCGGAACGCACGGCATCAACCGGGCGCTCTACCCGAAGCTGCCGTTCGACCCGATCAAGGATTTCGTGCCGATCACGCTGGTCGCCGCGGTACCGAACGTGATGGAAATGAATGCCGAAAAAGCCAAGGCCCTGAACATCAACAGCGTGGCCGACTTCATCAAATACGCCAAGGCCAATCCGGGCAAACTCAACATGGCATCGAGCGGCAGCGGCACCTCGATCCACCTGGCCGGCGAGCTCTTCAAGAGCATGACCGGCACCTACATGATCCACATCCCGTACCGTGGCTCGGGTCCGGCGTTGATGGACATGGTGGGCGGCAGTGCCGATGTGATGTTCGACAACCTGCCCTCGTCGATGCAACAGATCAAGGGCGGCAAGTTGAAGGCGCTGGCCGTGACCAGCTCGACCCGCTCGTCCGCACTGCCCGACGTGCCGACTGTCGAAGAAGTCGGTGGCCCGCAACTCAAGGGCTTCGAGGCCAGCTCGTGGTTCGGCCTGCTGGCGCCGGCCGGCACGTCACCCGACATCGTCAACCGCATTCAGCAGGAAGTGGCCAAGTCGCTGGCCACACCCGCCATGAAAGAGAAGATGCAGTTGCAAGGCGCGATCCCGAGTGGCGATACGCCGGCAGCGTTCACCACACTGATCGCCAATGAGCACGTCAAATGGGCCAAGGTCGTGAAGACCAGCGGCGCCAAGGTGGACTGATCAAACCTCCCAGGTGACGTCCTTGCTGTCGGCGAGCGAGTCCTTCAGCATGTGAAGCAACGGCGAGGCGCGTTGGCTCAAGCCGACGTGCTGTGCTTCAGCATCGGCGGCATGGCCTTCGACCGCCAAGTTGTCGTTGTTGTGCGCATTGCCGCTTTCGGTCGTCATGGCCGCCTGAAGCGCGGCGATGGCCGCTGGAATTTGCTCGACGGTCACGACGCCTTTGGGCGACGGCGTTTTGCCGATGACCTCGAACAGCTGGCGCGCGTGCACTTCGAGCATCACGAAATCGGGCGAGGCCCGGGACTTGAACCGATAAAGCATGGTCGTCTCACTCACTTGTAGATGTAATCACGGGCGAAAGGGTACACCGATTGCGCACCGCGCAAACGTCCCGTCGCCGCGTCACCGTCCGGCTTGGTAGCCAGCATCTGGTGAAGCGAAATCCATCCTTGCTCGAAACTCATGGCCGAGCCGGCCAGATAGAGGCGGTAGGCGCGAAGGATGCGTTCTGCATTGCCGGCGCGATTGCTGGTGTGCTCCAGCACTTCGCGGGCCTCGACGAGCTTGGACTCCAGCGAGTCCGACCATGCCCAGAGCGTGCGCGCGTAGTGCGGCCGCAGGTTTTCGGTGTCGACCATTTCCAGCCCCGACGCTGCCATGTCGCGCAGCACGTGGGTGACATGCAGCAACTCGCCACCCGGAAAAATATACTTCTCGATGAAGTCGCCCATGCCGGCACCCAGCTGCTGGTAGTCTAGGCCACCGGAAGTGATGCCATGGTTCATGACCAGGCCGCCCGGCTTCAGCAACGCATAGATCTTCTCGAAGTAGGTCGGCATGTTGGCCGCGCCGACATGCTCGAACATGCCGATCGACGAGATCTTGTCGAAGGGTTGCGTCTCGTCGAGCGTGCGGTAGTCGCGCAGCTCGACGCGCACACGACTCTGCAGGCCCTTTTCTTCGATGAGCTGCTGCACGTGCGCGTGCTGGTTTTTCGATAACGTGATGCCGGTGGCGTCGACGCCGTAGTGCTCGGCAGCCCACAGCAACAAGCCACCCCAGCCCGAGCCGACGTCCAGCAAGCGCTCACCCGGCTGAAGCATCAGCTTCTTGCAGATGTGGTCGAGCTTGGCTTCTTGCGCCTGCGCCAGTGTCATGTCGGCGGTGCGGTAGTAAGCGCACGAATACACACGGCGCGGGTCGAGCCAGAGTGCGTAGAAGTCGTCGGAGACGTCGTAGTGAAATTCGATCTGCTTCGCGTCCTTGTGCAGGGAGTGCGAGCCACGCGACTTGGCGTGCCGCTGCAGGCGGCTCCACCAGCTGGTGTCGGATTTTTCGATCGGGTTGCTTGGCACCAACGCGACCGCGGCGTCGAACAGGTCTCGCATGGCGCCTTCGATCTGCACTTTGCCTTCGACATAAGCCTCCCCGATGGAGCCTATCTGTCGGCCAGCGAGCTTGGCCAGGGCCGACCATTCGGAGAAAGCCAAGGTGACTCGAGAGCCTGGTGCGGAGACCCTCCGGCCATCGGGCAACTGCAAGGCGATCGGGACAGAGAGTGCCGCAAGCTGCGACTCGATTTTGGGAATCAGGCTTTGCATGGTCTAAATATCCTAGTGAATTTCAGCGTCTTCTGCTTGTGGAGCGAGCCTCAATGTTCATTGACACAGGAATGTTTATGCCTAAACTATTCATCCATGAACAGCCTAAAAAGCATCCTTTGTATCGGCGGTGGCCCCGCCGGGCTCTACTTTGCACTGCTCATGAAAGCACGCCAGCCGTCGCTGCAAATCACGGTGCTGGAGCGCAATCGGCCATTCGATACCTTTGGCTGGGGCGTGGTGCTCAGCGACCAGACGCTCGCCAATCTCGACGCCGCCGACCATGCCAGCGCAACGCTGATCGGCAACTCGTTCCACCACTGGGACGATATCCAGGTCTTCTTCAAAGGCGAAGCGGTTCGCTCTGGCGGCCATGGTTTTTGCGGCATCGGCCGCAAGCACCTGCTCAACATCCTGCAAGAGCGGTGCCTGGCTTTGGGCGTCGACCTCGTGTTCGAAACCGATGCTGCTGACGATCAGGCAGCGGCGGCGAAGTACGACGCCGACCTGGTGATCGCCTGCGACGGACTGAACAGCCGGATTCGTCAACGCTACGCCGAGACCTTCGAGCCCGACGTTGATCTGCGCAAATGCCGCTTCGTGTGGCTCGGCACGCACCAAACCTTCGACGCCTTCACCTTTGCTTTCGAGCAGACCGAGCACGGCTGGTTTCAAGCCCACGCGTACCAGTTCGACGACGACACCTCGACCTTTATCGTCGAGACGCCCGAAGAGGTCTGGAAGGCGCACGGACTCGACGCCATGGAGCAACCGGAGGCGATCGCTTTCTGCGAGAAGCTCTTCGCCAAGTACCTCGGCGGCCACGCGCTCATCAGCAATGCGCAGCACCTGCGTGGCTCCGCCAACTGGATTCTCTTTCCGCGCGTGGTGTGCAAGCACTGGGTGCACCGCATCGAAGTGGCCGGCAAGACGGTGCCGGTCGTGCTGATGGGCGACGCGGCGCACACCGCGCACTTTTCCATCGGCTCGGGCACCAAGCTCGCGCTCGAAGACGCCATCGATCTGGCGAACGAATTTGCGCTCGAAGAAAACATCGACGAGGTCCTTGCCGCCTACGAAGCGCACCGCAGCGTCGAGGTACTGAAGATCCAGAATGCGGCGCGCAACTCGACGGAATGGTTCGAGAACGTTGGCCGCTACACCGGCATGAAGGTCGAGCAGTTCGCGTATTCGCTGCTGACACGCTCGCAGCGCATCAGCCACGAAAACCTGCGCCTGCGCGATGCCGCCTGGCTCGGTGGTTACGAGCAATGGCTGGCCGGCGGCAAGAAGGCGATCTCGCCGATGCTGATGCCGCTCACTGTGCGCGGCCTTACGCTGAAGAACCGCATCGTCGTCTCGCCGATGGCGATGTACAGCGCGGTCGATGGCGTGCCGATGGACTTTCATCTGGTGCACCTGGGCGCACGTGCACTTGGCGGCGCGGCGATGGTCTTCGTCGAGATGACGAGCCCGAGCCCCGAAGGCCGCATCACGCCGGCTTGTACCGGTCTGTACAACGACGCGCAATCGGCTGCGTTCAAGCGCATCGTCGACTTCGTGCACGGCCAGAGCAGCGCGAAGATCGGCATGCAGCTGGGTCACAGCGGCCCGAAGGGCTCGACGCGTGTGGGCTGGGAAGGCACCGACGAGCCGCTCGAAGCCGGCAACTGGCCACTGCTGGCTGCCAGTGCGCTGGCCTATGGCGAACAGAATCAATTGCCGGCAGCGATGACGCGTGCCGACATGGACCTGATGCGAGAGCAGTTCGTGGCGTCGACGCGGCGTATGGCCGAGGCTGGCTTCGACTGGCTCGAGCTGCATTGCGCACACGGTTATTTGCTCTCTGCCTTCCTGAGCCCGCTGACCAATCTGCGCGATGACGAGTACGGTGGCGCGACGGAAAATCGCCTTCGCTATCCGCTCGAAGTCTTCGCCGCGATGCGCGCCGCATGGCCGGCAGAACGACCTATGAGCGTGCGCATCTCCGCGCACGACTGGGCGCCTGGCGGCAACACCGATGACGATGCCATCGCGATGGCGCGGGCCTTCAAGGCGGCGGGCTGCGATGTCATCGATGTGTCGTCGGGCCAGACCACGCGCGCCGCGGCACCCATCTATGGCCGCATGTACCAGACACCGTTTTCCGATCGCATCCGCAACGAGGTCGGCATCGCCACCATCGCAGTGGGTGCGATCACCGATGCCGATCAGGCCAACAGCATCATCGCCGCGGGCCGTGCTGACTTGTGCGCGGTGGCGCGACCGCATCTGGCCGATCCGGCGTGGACGCTGCACGAAGCGGCCAAGTTGCAGAGCCGCGCGATCGAATGGCCGCAGCAATACCTGAGCGGGCGCGACCAGATGTACCGCGAGATCGCCAAGCAGAAAGACATGCTGGCCGCCGCCAGTGCTGCTGCAGCCAACGCGGCGGCCTCGAAATCGTTGCCGCCCGAGGAATAAAAAGATGGACCTCGAAGCCCGCGCCCACAGCGAACACCCCGACGAGTTGCGACTCTGGCTGCGCATGCTGACCTGCACCCAGTTGATCGAAAAGCAGGTGCGTAACGGGCTGCGCGAACGCTTTGCCACGACGCTGCCGCGCTTCGACCTGATGTCGCAGCTCGAGCGTGCACCCGATGGCATGAAGATGAACGAGCTGTCGCGCCGCATGATGGTGACCGGCGGCAACGTGACCGGCATCACCGACCAGCTGGTCACGGAAGGCCTGGTCGAACGCGTCGACGTGGCCGGCGACCGCCGCGCCTGGCGCGTGCGTCTGACCGTGCGCGGACGCAAGGCCTTCATCGACATGGCCGAGCAGCACGAGCACTGGATCGTCGAGGCTTTCGGCGGACTGAGCAGCAAAGAGATCACGCAACTTCACCGCCTGCTCGGCAAGGTGAAGCAACATTCCAGCAGCCCGTTGGCAGAGGCCGAAAAATGAAACATTACATCGGTGAGCGCAGCCCCATGCGCGCGCAATTCGAGGCGAAGGCCGGATACGTGGCCAGGCATTTCGCATGGTCGTACGAAGCCGGCGTCGGCACCATCACGCTGAACCGCCCCGAGCGCAAGAACCCGCTCACGTTCGACTCGTACGCCGAACTTCGCGACCTGTTCCGCGCGCTGAACTACGCGACCGACGTGAAGGCGATCGTCGTCACAGGTGCGGGTGGCAACTTCTGCTCGGGTGGCGATGTACACGAAATCATTGGTCCGCTCACCACGATGACGATGCCGGAAATGCTCGAGTTCACGCGAATGACGGGTGACCTGGTCAAGGCGATCCGGCAATGTCCGCAGCCAATCATTGGCGCCATCGACGGCATCTGCGCCGGCGCGGGCGCGATGATCGCGCTGGCCTGCGACCTGCGCTACGGCTCGCCCGCAACGCGCACCGCGTTCCTGTTCACTCGCGTGGGCCTGGCCGGTGCCGACATGGGCGCTTGCGCACTGTTGCCACGCATGATCGGCCAGGGTCGTGCATCGGAGCTGCTCTTCACTGGGCGCGCAATGACGGCGCAAGAAGGTTTTGCCTGGGGATTTTTCAACGCGCTGCATGACAGCGATGCACTGCTTGCAGCCGCAACAGCAGTTGCCCGCGATCTGGCTGAAGGCCCGACCTTCGCGCACGGCATGACGAAGACGATGCTCGCGCAGGAGTGGTCGATGACCATCGATCAGGCGATCGAATCCGAAGCGCAGGCGCAAGCGATCTGCATGCAGACCGAAGACTTCAAGCGTGCGTACGAGGCGTTCTCCGCCAAGCGCAAGCCCGTGTTTCAAGGGGATTGAGCGATCATGTCAGCCTTCGCCTGGCCTCCAGCACCACCTTCGACCGCACACCTTGCGTTGCCTTTTTTTGGCAATGAGCACCGTGCTCTAGCGAACGACCTTTTGCCATGGGCTGCGGCACAGCGTGTGGACGAGCGAGATGACCGCGCAGCCTGCCGTGAGTGGGTGCGCAAGCTGGGCGATGGCGGGTGGCTGCGTTACTGCGTGCCCGCGACCTCGGGCGGTGCATTGGAGCGACTGGATTCGCGCGCGCTCGTGTTGCTGCGCGAGACACTGGCTTTCCATTCGCCGCTTGCCGACTTCGCGTTTGCGATGCAGGGCTTGGGCAGCGGCGCCATCACATTGGCTGGCACGCACGCACATCACGCCGAGTACCTGACCGCGGTCGCTAGCGGTCGCAAGATCGCCGCGTTTGCGCTGAGCGAGCCCGAAGCTGGCTCGGACGTCGGAGCAATGGCCATGCGAGCAACCGCTACTGTCGATGGCTGGCGACTCGACGGCGAAAAGACCTGGATCAGCAACGGCGGCATCGCCGACTTCTACTGCGTTTTCGCAAAGACAGAGCCGACCGCCGGCACGCGGGGCATCACGGCGTTCATCGTCGATGCGACGGTCTCTGGCCTCGACTCTTCCGAGCACATCGAAGTGATGGCGCCGCATCCGCTGGCCACACTTCGCTTCGAAGATTGCCGCGTGCCTCGCGAGGCACAGTTGGGCGACCTGAACGGCGGCTTCAAGCTGGCCATGCGTACGCTCGATATCTTTCGCGCGTCCGTCGCAGCGGCCGCACTTGGCATGGGGCGGCGCGCCCTGGCCGAAGCGGTGCACCATGCCCAACATCGAAAAATGTTCGGCCAGACGCTGGCAGACTTTCAACTAACGCAAGCCAAGCTCGGCGAGATGGCAGCGCTGATCGACAGCGCCGCGCTGCTCACCTACCGCGCCGCATGGATGCGCGACGACGCCGAACAACGCGGCGCATCGGCTGTCGGCGACGTTTCTGCAGCCGCCGCCATGGCCAAGATGTGCGCTACCGAAAATGCGAGCCGCGTGATCGACATGGCGTTGCAGATGCACGGCGGCCTCGGCGTGAAAGTGGGCACGAAAGTTGAGAGTCTGTACCGCGACATCCGGTCGTTGCGCATCTACGAGGGCGCGACCGAGGTACAGCAATTGATCATCGGCAAGTCTGTCCTCAAGGGATGAGCGTGGAGGCCCCTATGTCTTTGAGTGCGCAAGTGGATCGATTCGTGCACGACCGGCTACCGCCGGCTGAGCAATTGCCGATGTTTCGGTACGACTTACCCGAGTTGCAGTTGCCCGACCAGTTGAACCTGGTCGAAGAACTGCTCGACAAGGCAGCGGCCAAAGGCTTCGGCGACAAACCGATGCTGCGTTCACCCCAGCAGACGCTGACGTATGCCGAGGCTGCAGTCGAGGTCAGCCGCATCGCACAGGTGCTTGTCGAAGACTTCGGACTGGTGCCGGGCAACCGCGTGCTGCTGCGTGGTGGCAACTCGGTCGCCATGGCGCTGTCGTGGCTGGCCGTGGTCAAGGCCGGCATGATCGCCGTGGCAAGCATGCCGTTGTTGCGTGCCAAGGAGTTGGGCGAAATCATCGACAAGTCACGTCCGGTGCTGGCACTGTGCGACGGCAAGCTGATCGCTGAGCTGGAAACAGCACAGCGCGAATATCCGTCGCTGTTGACCATCGTTGCGTTCAACCTTCCGGACGATCCGGCGTCTTTGTCGTCGCTCGCTGGGGCCAAGAGCGGCGTATTCGCGGCGTGTCCGACGTCGGCGGACGATGTCGCGCTGTTGGCGTTTACGTCGGGCACGACAGGTAAGCCGAAGGCGCCTGTAACGACGCATCGCGACGTGCTCGCCATGTGCGAGACCTGGCCGCGGCATATCCTCAAAGCGCGCAGCGACGATATCGTGATCGGCTCGCCGCCGCTGGCATTCACCTTCGGGCTCGGCGGACTGCTTGTGTATCCGATGTGGGCGGGCTCTTCTGTCTACTTTCACGATGCGCCATACACGCCTGAAGGCGTGGTCAAGCTGATCAACGAGATCGGCGCGACCATCTGCTACACGGCCCCGACTTTCTACCGGCAGATGGCACCGTTTGCAAAGCAGCAAGGCGTGCCGTCAATGCGCACTTGCGTAAGCGCCGGTGAAGCTTTGCCCGATGCGACGCGCCAACTCTGGAAAGACGCGACGGGCATCGAGATGCTCGACGGCATCGGTGGCACCGAAGTCTTCCACATTTATATTTCGGCGGCGAACCACGAGGTGCGGCGCGGCGCGATCGGCAAAGCCGTGCCCGGCTTCACCGCGAAGGTTGTGGACGATGAAGGCAACGAGGTGCTGCGCGGCACTGTCGGCAAGCTGGCGATCATCGGCCCGGTGGGTTGCCGCTACCTCGACGATGCGCGCCAGACCGAGTACGTGAAGAACGGCTGGAACTACCCCGGCGATGCGTTCATGCAGGACGACGACGGCTACTTTTTCTACCAGGCACGCGCCGACGACATGATCGTGACCGCCGGCTATAACGTCGGCGGCCCCGAGGTCGAAGACGCGCTGCTGAAACACCCTGCGGTTGCGGAGTGCGGCGTGGTCGGCAAGGCCGACGCCGACCGCGGAACCATCGTCAAGGCCTATTGCGTGTTGAAGCCGGGCGAGACCGGTGACGCGGCGCTCGTCAAGGCGCTGCAAGACCACGTCAAGGCGACCATCGCGCCGTATAAGTACCCGAGGGAGATCGAGTTCGTCACGGTGCTGCCTCGCACCGAAACGGGCAAGCTCCAACGATTCCGACTCAGACAAACACCATGATGAAATTCCTTCAACCGCCGGGCTGGACGGCACCCAAAGGGTATGCAAATGGCATCGCTGCACGCGGCACGACCATTTTTGTTGGCGGCCAGATCGGCTGGAACGCGCAGCAGCAGTTCGAGAGCGACGACTTCATAGTCCAGACGGGTCAAGCACTGCGCAACGTCGCCGAGGTGCTCCGTGAAGCCGGTGCCGGGCCAGAGCACATGGTTCGGATGACCTGGTACATCAGCGATCGCGACGAATACAACGCACGGCTCAGCGAGTTGGGGCCGGTGTATCGCGATGCGATGGGCCGCAACTTTCCGGCGATGACGTGTGTGCAGGTCGCCGCGCTGGTTGAAGCGCGAGCGAAAGTGGAAATCGAAGTGACTGCGGTTCTGCCGGACTGAACTGCACGCTGGCGTCTGCGGGCAGGGTGAACTGAGAGCGCCGCTAAGCTAAATCCACTGAGTCCACGGCGCAGATTGAATTCGACCGTGTTGCGCGCCCAGCGGATGACCTGACATTTCTTGCCATCGTGACCCAAAGAAAAAAGGCCCTTTGCTTTCTCAAAGGGCCTTTTAAATTGGTTGCGCGAGCAAGATTTGAACTTGCGACCTTTGGGTTATGAGCCCAACGAGCTACCAGGCTGCTCCATCGCGCGGCAAGATGAAATTATAGCTTATTCAGCGGCGTTCTGCTCGGCAGACGCATCTTCTTTGATCTCTGGGCGATCGACCAACTCGACCAGCGCCATCGGTGCGTTGTCGCCGACGCGGAAACCCATTTTCAGGATGCGCGTGTAACCACCGGGACGCGTGTTGTAGCGCGGGCCAAGGTCAGCGAACAGCTTGACGACGCTGTTGCGATCGCGAAGACGGTCGAATGCAAGGCGCTTGTTCGCAAGCGTCGGCTTCTTGGCCAGCGTGATCATCGGCTCGATGACGCGACGCAGTTCTTTCGCCTTCGGCAGCGTGGTCTTGATGACCTCGTGCTCGATGAGCGAGTTCATCATGTTTTGCAGCATCGCAAGACGATGCGAGCTGGTGCGATTGAGTTTGCGGAGGCCGTGACCGTGGCGCATGGTGCTTTCCTTTACTTTATTAAAAAGGCAGCCGTATCAGGTACTGCCCGTGCACTGAGCTTTTTGAAGGCTCTCTGAAAATTAACGCTTGTCGAGGCCGGCCGGCGGCCAGCTTTCGAGCTTCATACCCAAGGTCAGGCCGCGCGAAGCGAGGACTTCCTTGATCTCGTTGAGCGACTTGCGACCCAGATTCGGGGTCTTGAGCAACTCGTTTTCGGTACGCTGAATCAGGTCGCCGATGTAGTAGATGTTCTCGGCCTTCAGGCAGTTTGCCGAACGCACTGTGAGCTCGAGTTCGTCGACCGGACGCAGCAGGATCGGATCGAACTGCTGTGCACTGCGCGGCGCTGGCGTGTCGAAGGCGGCAAGTTCGCCACCTTCGAGCTGTGCGAACACTGCGAGTTGTTCGACCAGGATCTTCGCCGAAGCGCGCACTGCGTCTTCAGCGGTGATCGCGCCGTTCGTTTCGATCTCGACAAGCAGCTTGTCCAGATCGGTGCGCTGTTCTACACGAGCGCTTTCGACGGTGTAGCTCACGCGCTTGACTGGCGAGAACGATGCGTCGAGCACGATGCGGCCAATCGACTTCGTCGGCTCATCCGCATAGCGGCGCATCGTTCCCGGAACGTAACCGCGGCCCTTTTCGACCTTGATCTGCATGTCGAGCTTGCCACCTTGCGACAGGTGCGCGATCACGTGATCCGGGTTGATGATTTCAACGTCGTGCGGCGTCTGAATGTCAGAAGCCAACACCGGGCCTTCGCCGTCCTTGCGCAGACTCAACGTGACTTCGTCGCGGTTGTGGAGCTTGAACACCACACCCTTGAGGTTCAACAAAATATTGACGACGTCTTCTTGCACACCGTCGATCGACGAGTACTCGTGCAGAACGCCGGCAATAGTCACTTCGGTGGCCGAATAGCCGACCATGGACGACAGCAGAACGCGGCGCAGCGCATTGCCGAGCGTGTGGCCGTAGCCCCGCTCGAAAGGTTCGAGAGTAACCTTGGCCTTGTTTGGCGCAAGTTGCTCGACTTGGATGGTTTTGGGTTTCAGCAGGGTGGTTTGCATGCAGACTTCCTCTCAATACCCCCGGTTCGTTACACCGGTAAGGCTGGTGAAGTGCCCTGTCGCGGTGCAGCGCGGAGGGAACAAAAAAATCACAAGGACGAGGCGGCGCAGCAGCCTCGTTATCGTCCGTTTAACGCGAATACAGTTCGACGATCAGCGATTCGTTGATGTCGGCTGCGAATTCGTCGCGGTCAGGAACCTTCTTGAAGGTGCCTTCGCCCTTGTCGGCGTTGACCTCGACCCAAGCTGGCATGCCGACTTGCTGAGCCAACTGAAGCGCTTCGGCAATGCGCGTTTGCTTCTTCGACTTATCGCGTACAGCGATCACGTCGCCGGTCTTAACCAAGTACGACGGAATGTTGACCGACTGGCCGTTCACCGTAATCGCCTTGTGCGACACGAGTTGACGAGCTTCGGCACGCGTCGAGCCAAACCCCATGCGGTACACGACGTTGTCGAGGCGGCATTCGAGCAAAAACAGCAGGTTGGCGCCGGTGTTACCACGACGACGATCGGCTTCTTCGAAGTAGCGGCGAAACTGCTTTTCGAGAACGCCGTACATGCGCTTGACCTTCTGCTTCTCACGCAGTTGCAGACCGAAGTCCGAGGTGCGCTGACCCGAAGTGCGGCCGTGCTGGCCGGGCTTGGAATCGAACTTAGCCTTGTCTTGAATCGAACGGCGAGCGCTCTTCAGGAACAGGTCGGTGCCTTCACGGCGGGAGAGTTTGGCCTTGGGGCCGAGGTAGCGTGCCACGTGATTTCCTTTGTGTCATCTGCCGCAGCTTTGAACTGCGGGAGCCATCAGCGGCGTGCCGATGGCGGTGGGCTTGATAAAAACAAAATGCGCAGCCGCCGCGAGGCAGACTGCGCCGGGCGCTGAAACTGGAGAGCCTCAACGCCTGACCGCAAAGCGGTCAGATTCGGCGACGCTTTTGAGGGCGGCAGCCGTTGTGCGGCACAGGCGTGACGTCGGCAATGGAATTGATCCGGATGCCGAGCGCTGCCAATGCGCGCACCGACGATTCGCGACCAGGACCGGGGCCCTTGATCTCGACGTCGAGATTCTTAATGCCTTGTTCGACAGCAGCACGGCCCGCAACTTCGGACGCGACCTGCGCGGCGAACGGTGTTGATTTGCGCGAGCCCTTGAAGCCCTGGCCACCCGACGAAGCCCAAGACAAAGCATTGCCCTGCCGGTCGGTGATCGTGATGATGGTGTTGTTGAACGAGGCATGTACGTGAGCGATACCGTCCGCAACGTTCTTGCGAACCTTCTTGCGAACGCGCTGTGCGGCGTTGTTTGCAGGAGCTTTAGCCATGCTGGTCTGTCCTTATTTTTTCAGGGATTGCGCAGCCTTGCGCGGACCCTTGCGGGTACGGGCATTGGTGCGCGTGCGCTGACCGCGCATCGGCAGGCCGCGACGATGGCGGAAGCCACGATAGCAACCGATGTCCATCAAGCGCTTGATGTTCATCGTGGTCTCGCGGCGCAGATCGCCTTCGATAGTGAAGAGAGCGATCTGATCGCGGATCTTTTCGAGATCACCGTCGGTTAGATCTTTGATCTTCTTCGAATATTCGATACCGCTCGCTTCGCAGATTTGACGGGCGCGCGTGCGACCGATGCCAAAAATAGCGGTCAGGCCAATTTCAGCGTGCTTGTGCGGTGGAATGTTAATGCCAGCAATACGTGCCATGTGCGTCCTCTAATACTCTTGGATCAACCCTGGCGCTGCTTGTGGCGCGGGTCGGTACAAATCACACGCACCACGCCTTTACGGCGGATGACCTTGCAATTACGGCAGATGGGTTTGACCGAAGCCGAAACTCTCATTTGATTCTCCTAAAACTTTAAACGTGGCGCTCTAACGCCCGAACTCAATACTGAAACCCAGCGCTACGACGTCTTGAAGTTCGCCTTCTTGAGCAGCGATTCATACTGCTGAGACATCATGTAGTTCTGTACCTGGGCCATGAAGTCCATCGTGACGACCACGATGATCAACAGAGAGGTCCCACCGAAATAAAACGGCACGTTGTATTTCAGAATCAGGAACTCGGGCAGCAGGCAGACGAAGGTGATGTACACCGCGCCGGCCAACGTCAGGCGAACCAGAATCTTGTCGATATAGCGGGCCGTTTGATCACCCGGGCGAATGCCAGGAATGAAGGCGCCGCTTTTCTTGAGGTTGTCGGCCGTCTCGCGGCTGTTGAACACCAAGGCTGTGTAGAAGAAACAGAAGAACACGATTGCAGCGGCATACAGCAGCACGTAGATCGGCTCACCTGGACGCAGCGCGCCAGCCACGTCCTTGATCCAACGGAAGCCACCTTCGCCTGTGCTCAGCCAGCCGACTACTGTTGCCGGAAGCAAAATGATTGACGAAGCAAAGATCGGGGGGATCACGCCGGCCATATTCAGTTTGAGCGGCAAGTGGGACGATTGGCCGCCGTAGACCTTGTTCCCAACCTGTCTGCGGGCGTAGTTCACAAGGATCTTGCGCTGACCGCGTTCCACGAATACCACGAAGTAAGTCACACCGGCCACAACGGCGACGATGAACAACGCGACGATCACGTTCATGGCGCCGGTACGAACCAGTTCAAGCAAGCCCCCGACCGCGTTCGGCAAACCCGCCGCAATGCCAGCAAAGATCAGGATCGAAATGCCGTTGCCAAGACCACGCTCAGTGATCTGCTCGCCGAGCCACATCAGGAACATCGAACCTGCCGTGAGACTCACCATCGCAGTGATGCGGAAACCGAAGCCAGGTGCGATGACCAGGCCCGCAGAGGATTCCAGCGCGACGGCAATGCTGAACGACTGAAACATTGCAAGGCCAAGCGCACCATAACGCGTGTACTGGGTGATCTTGCGACGTCCCGATTCGCCTTCCTTCTTCATTTGCTCGAAGGTCGGCAACACATAGGTCATCAACTGCATGATGATCGACGCCGAAATGTACGGCATGATCCCCAAGGCGAACACGGTGAACCGAGACAACGCGCCGCCCGAGAACATGTTGAACAGGCTCAGGATGCCGCCCTGCTGACCTTGAAACAACTGCGCCAGCTGGTCCGGGTTGATGCCCGGAACAGGGATGTGCGCACCGACGCGATAGACCACGAGGGCGAGCAGCAAAAAGACCAGCCGACGACGGAGGTCGCCGAACTTGCCTGTTTTTGCGAGCGTTGCCGCGTTAGTTGCCACGAAGAGGTTCTTTCAGTCCGAAGAGGAAATCAGGCGACGCTGCCGCCGGCAGCTTCAATTGCAGCCTTGGCGCCGGCAGTAGCGCCCACGCCCGTCAGCTTGACAGCCTTGGTAAGCTCGCCGGTCTTAATGATCTTGACGACCTTGATCATCTGACTGACCAGACCTGCTTGCTTGAGCGCCAGCATGTCGACTTCAGCAAGACCGAGTTGCTCGAGAGCAGTCAACGTGACTTCAGCGTTGTACTTCAGCAGATGCGACTTGAAGCCGCGCTTAGGCAAGCGCCGTTGCAAAGGCATTTGACCGCCTTCGAAACCAACCTTGTGGAAGCCGCCTGCGCGCGACTTTTGACCTTTGTGACCGCGACCTGCGGTCTTGCCGATACCGGAGCCGATACCGCGACCGACACGACGCTTTGCGTGCTTCGCGCCGGCGGCCGGCTTGATGCCATTGAGTTCCATATCAGTCTCCCTTACAGAACTTTGACCAGATAACTGATCTTGTTGATCATTCCGCGCACTGCGGGTGTGTCTTGCAGCTCACTCACGCTGTTGATCTTGCGCAGGCCGAGGCCACGCACGGTCGCGCGATGCGATTCCTTGGTGCCGATCGGGCTCTTTACCAAGGTCACCTTGAGGGTTGTTTGTTGCGTCGTCATGGGAGTCTTCTGGTGTCTCTTCGCTTACGCGAAGATTTCTTCGACGGTCAGGCCGCGCTTGGCAGCGACTTGCGATGCCGTGGTCGAGTTCTTCAGACCGTCGAGCGTTGCGCGAACCATGTTGTAGGGGTTTGAAGAACCATGGCTCTTGGCCACGATGTCTGTGATGCCCAGGACTTCGAACACAGCGCGCATCGGGCCGCCAGCGATGATGCCAGTGCCCTTTGGGGCCGGAATCATGACAACCGATGCAGCGCCATGATGACCGGTCACGCGATGATGCAGTGTGCCGTTCTTGATCGAAATCTTGAAGAGGTTGCGACGCGCTTCTTCCATAGCCTTTTGCACTGCAGCCGGCACTTCCTTCGATTTGCCCTTGCCCATGCCGACCTTGCCGTCGCCGTCACCGACCACGGTGAGTGCTGCGAAACCGAGGATCCGACCACCCTTCACCACCTTGGTGACGCGGTTGATCGCGATCATCTTCTCGCGCAGACCGTCTTCCGGTCCTTCGTTCTGGGTGCGTGCTTGAATTTTTGCCATCTTGAATTCCTTGAACTCGCTGCTTGCGCTTAGAACTGCAGGCCGGCTTCGCGTGCCGCTTCAGCCAACGCCTTGACGCGGCCGTGGTACGCAAAACCTGCACGGTCGAAAGCGACCTTGTCAACGCCGGCCGCTTTCGCCTTTTCAGCGATGCGCTTGCCAACCGCGGTAGCGGCAGCGGCGTTGCCGCCCTTGCCTGCGCCGCCTAACGACGTGCGAACTTCGGCTTCGGCCGTCGATGCAGTCGCAATCACCTTGGAGCCGTCGTCGGAAATGACCGTGGCGTAGATGTGCAGGTTGGTGCGGTTCACCGTGAGGCGGGCGACGCCCTGGGTCGCGATACGAATGCGGGTCTGGCGCGAGCGGCGCAGACGCTGTGCTTTTTTGGTCAACATCATTTTGCTGCCCCTTATTTCTTCTTGGTCTCTTTGATCACGATCTTCTCGTCCGAATACCGGATGCCCTTGCCCTTGTAAGGCTCAGGTGGACGAACAGCTCGGATCTCGGCGGCGATCTGGCCGACGCGTTGGCGATCGGCACCCTTGATCACGATTTCAGTCGGGGTCGCAGTGGTTACCGTGATGCCTTGAGGCATTTCGATATTAACCGGGTGCGAGTAACCGACTTGCAGATTCAACTTGTTATTGGATGCAGCGGCCTTGTAGCCGACACCGACCAAATTGAGCTTCTTTTCGAAGCCCTTGGTGACGCCGACAACCATATTGTTGACCAGCTGGCGCAACGTGCCGCTCATCGCATTCGCTTCACGCGAATCGTTAGCGGGTTCGAAATTGAGCTTGCCGTCATTGCTGACGACTTTGACCAACACATTGCGATGCAGGCTGAGCGTTCCGCCCGAGCCTTTGACGCTGATCTGGTCTTCCTTGATCGACACATCCACACCTGCGGGGATGGTGACCGGCATTTTTCCTACGCGGGACATTTTCAGTGACTCCTCGATGTCTCGGTTAGGCGACGTAGCACAGGACTTCGCCACCGACACCGGTAGCGCGCGCCTTGCGGTCTGTCATCACGCCCTGGGGGGTCGTGACGATGGCGACGCCGAGGCCGTTCTGGACTTGTGGAATGGCAGCGCTGCCCTTGTAGACGCGCAGGCCGGGGCGGCTCACACGCTCGATGCGCTCGATGACCGGGCGACCAGCGTAGTACTTCAAGGTGATGACCAGTTCGGACTTACCGGACTCAGTCTTGACCTCGAAACCATCGATATAGCCTTCGTCTTTCAGCACCTGTGCGATCGCGACCTTCACTTTGGAAGACGGAATCGACACATTGGGCTTCGCCACCATCTGCGCGTTACGGATACGCGTCAGCAGGTCGGCAATGGGATCACTCATGCTCATGTTGTTTGCTCCTGCCGGGCTTACCAGCTGGCCTTGGTGACACCGGGGATGTCGCCAGCGAAAGCCAGTTCACGGATCTTGGCGCGAGCCAGACCGAATTGACGGAACGTGCCGCGAGGACGACCGGTGATGGCGCAACGATTGCGTTGACGCGTAGGGTTCGCATTGCGCGGGAGCTTTTGCAGACCCAGACGGGCTGCGGCGCGCTCTTCGTCGCTCTTCTTGGCATCGTTTGCGATTGCCTTGAATTCCGCGTGCTTTGCAGCGTACTTGGCGACCAAGTTGTCGCGCTTGAGTTCGCGCTGGATCAAAGATTGTTTAGCCACGGTTCGCCTCAGTTCTTGAACGGGAAACGGAAACCAGCGAGAAGCGCCTTGGCTTCTTCGTCGGTCTTGGCCGTTGTCGTGATGCTGATGTTGAGACCGCGCAAGGCATCGACCTTGTCGTATTCGATCTCAGGAAAAATGATCTGCTCTTTGACGCCGATGTTGTAGTTGCCACGACCGTCGAAAGCACGGCCGGAAATGCCGCGGAAGTCGCGAACACGCGGCAGCGCCACGGTCACGAAACGGTCCAGGAACTCATACATCTGCACACCGCGCAGCGTGACCATGCAACCGATCGGCTGCATTTCCCGAATCTTGAATCCGGCGATGGCCTTCTTCGACTTGGTGACGACTGGCTTCTGGCCGGCGATCTTCGTCAGGTCAGCGACAGCATTGTCGAGAACCTTCTTGTCGGCAACCGCTTCACCCACACCCATGTTGAGCGTGATTTTGGTGATGCGCGGTACCTGCATCGGCGACTTGTAGCCGAACTTTTCGATCAAGTCTTTGGAGACTTTTTCGCGGAAGTGTTTTTGGAGACGTGCCATGTGAGTACCCCTTAGGCGATCTTGATTTCGTCGCCGCTGGACTTGAAGACGCGAAAGCGCTTGCCGTCCGCGATCTTGATGCCCACACGATCGGCCTTGCCGGTCGCGGCATTGAAGATCGCCACGTTGGATTGGTGGATGGGCATGGTCTTTTCGACGATGCCACCGGTAGTACCCTTGAGCGGGTTCGGTTTGGTATGCTTCTTGACGGTGTTGATGCCGTCGACGATCAGATGCGAGTCGTCCTTGCGCAGCGAAACGACACCGCGCTTACCCTTGTCACGACCGGCCAACACGATAACCTGGTCGCCTTTGCGAATCTTGTTCATGCGTTGTTGTCCTTACAGAACTTCGGGAGCCAGCGACACGATCTTCATGAACTTTTCGGTGCGCAACTCGCGCGTCACCGGTCCGAAGATGCGGGTGCCGATCGGCTCCAGCTTGGCATTGAGCAACACGGCTGCGTTGCTGTCGAATTTGACGAGGGAACCGTCGGCACGGCGAATGCCCTTGGCAGTACGAACCACGACTGCGCTGTAGATCTCGCCTTTTTTGACGCGACCACGCGGAGCGGCTTCCTTGATGCTGACCTTGATAACGTCGCCCACGCTGGCGTAACGTCGCTTGGAGCCACCCAGCACCTTGATACACAGAACGGATTTCGCCCCTGTGTTGTCGGCTACTTCGAGCCTGGATTCAGCTTGGATCATTTCGAATAGTTCCCAACTTGTACCGATGCGAACCCGAAGGCGGATTCACTGCAGTCAGTCTTGGGCCCGTCGTCCGCACCCCGAACCACTCGGGGCACTTCCGCTGGGCAGAAGCTTCACTCGTTTAGAGCGAAGCCTACGATTGTGCCATGCGTTCGACGGTGCGTCAACTGCGCTTGGCCGATGGAAGCCAGAAACTAGACTGGCGTCTGTGCATACCAAGCAACACAACGACCCGCACCAAGCCATCTCGACGGCGATGACGCGTCGCCGCCTGCTTGCCATGCTGCTCTCGGCAAACCCAATCGTCTTCGGGTTGACTGCCTGTAACGGTTCGTCGAGCGGCCAGTGGACCGCCGGTCCGCTTTCACCCGTCCGCTTGCGCCTGCTCGCTGAAGCCCGTTGGCCGCACCGGATCCAAATAGCGGAAACGCCCACGGGCGGCCTCTCAGGAATCGACTTCGACGCCGCGAACAGTGAGTACCTGCTATTGAGTGATGACCGGTCGGATCTTGCGCCAGTTCGGTTTTATACGGCGCGGTGGCGTGACCCGGCCACCGCGCCGCCCGAACCAGTTTCCGTCGTTTTCCTGCAGCGTCCGGGCAGCGGGCCGTGGCCAGGGCGCGCCAAGGCCGTCGAGGGCACGCCCGTTCCGGATCCGGAGTCCCTGAGGTTGCGTCCTGCGACAGGCACGATTCTTTGGTCCAGCGAAGGCGACGTGGCGCGCGGCTTCGGCCCGGCGCTTTATGAATCGACACGCGATGGCCGCTTCCTGCGCGAGTTCACGTTGCCTTCGATGTTCAAAGCCGACCCCTCCAGGCGACGCGGACCACGCGACAACCTCGGGTTCGAAGGCCTTGCCCTGACGCCGGACGGCCGCCACGCTTGGCTGGCGATGGAAAACGCTCTGATAGAGGACGGGCCCGTGCCAACACTCGAAGCCCCCGGTGGGCCCTGCCGCTTCACGCAGATCGATCTCGCTTCGGGCCGCGCAACGCGACAGATCGCCTACATCCCTGACGCCATCCCGCAACGCCCTACCGTTCCGGGTGGCTTCGCGGACAACGGCGTTAGCGAGGTGCTGATGATCGATGCACACCGCATGCTGGTTCTGGAGAGGGCGTACGCGTTCGGCGTCGGCAATTCATTGCGTCTCTACGAGATCGACACGAGCACCGCCAGCGACGTGCTGGCGCTCGATACTTTGACGCCATCCAACCATCGCCCAGCGAACAAGACGCTCGTCGCCGACTTTGCGACGCTAGGCCTTTCGCGCCTCGACAACAGTGAGGGCATGTGCTGGGGCCCGCCGCTGGCCAACGGGCGCCGCACGCTGGTGGTCGTCAGCGACGACAATTTCAATCCGCTGCAAATTACCCAATTCGCCGCATTCGAGTTCATCGACCGACCCATGACCACATGACCATCGCCGTCACCTTCCTGCCCCGCAACGCCGCCACACCACTCCCACCGATCGCCTTCATCGGTGGCGGCAACATGGCGAGCGCCATCATCGGTGGCTTGATTCGCCAAGGCACGGTGGCCGGCACTTTCGAGGTGGTCGAGCCATTCGACGAGGCCCGAACGCGGCTTGCAAATGAGTTTGGCATCGCAGCTCTGACTGAAGCGAACCCTGCGCTCGCGCGCTGCGCCGTCGTCGTGTGGGCCGTCAAGCCGCAAACCTTTGCGGACGCGGCGAAACCGGTACGCGCCTTCGCACCCGATGCGCTTCACCTCAGCGTCGCGGCGGGCATTACCTCGGACAGCATCGCGCGCTGGCTGGGCAGCGAGCGCATCGTGCGCGCCATGCCCAACACGCCAGCGCTCGTAGGCCAGGGCATGACCGGCCTTTTCGCCCGACCGGCAACGAGCAGCGAAGACCGCGCGCTCGTCGCACAGCTGCTGGCACCGACCGGCGAACTGCTCTGGGTCGACGCTGAAAGCGATCTCGACGCCGTGACGGCGATGTCCGGTTCGGGCCCGGCCTACGTCTTCTATTTCATCGAAGCAATGACAGAGGCGGGCATCGAGATGGGATTGCCTGCCGACCAGGCGCAGCGCCTGGCCATCGGCACCTTCACCGGCGCATCGGCGTTGGCCCAGAGCGCAACGGAGGCTCCGTCGGTGTTGCGACAGCGGGTGACGTCGAAGGGTGGAACGACCTACGCTGCCATCAAGTCGCTTGAAGCCGCTGACGTAAAAGCCCAGTTCAAGACCGCCATTCTCGCGGCGCAAAAACGCGCGGCAGAGTTGGGAGAAGAATTCGGCAAAGGCTGATTGCCGGCCGAAGCCAGCCTTTCGAGCGAAGCGCGCTCAGCGCAGGGCGTAGCCGGCAACGACCCCTGCGAACACAGTGAAGCCGAGCCAATGGTTCAGGCGAAACGCCTTGAAGCAGCCGTCGCGCGTGCGCGTGCGAACCAATCGCCAGTGCCAGACGGCTTGCGCAGCAGCCAGGGCAATAGCGATGAAGAAGACCAGGCCCAGACCGCGGCTCGCACCCGCAATGGTCCACAGCAACAGAAAAGCCGCATAGCTCGCCACGACCGCAGCAACATCGAAGCGCCCAAAGGTGATGGCAGAGGTCTTCATGCCGATCTTCAAGTCGTCGTCGCGGTCGACCATGGCGTATTCCGTGTCGTAGGCCAGCACCCAGAACAGATTGCCCACGAGCAGCAGCAAGACGAAGGCCGGCACTGCCGACTGCACTGCCGCGAACGCCATCGGGATGCCGAAGCTGAAAGCTATGCCGAGAACCGCCTGCGGGATCGAGACGAAGCGCTTCGCGAAGGGATACGCGAGCGTGATGGCGAGCGCCGCGAATGACCAGAGGACGGTCAGCCGATTGGTTGTGAGCACCAGAGCAAAAGCAAGCAGCGCCAGCACTGCCCCCAGCGTCAATGCTTCTCTCACCGACACCGCGCCGCTCGTCACCGGCCTCTGTGCGGTGCGCTTCACATGGCGATCGAAATCACGATCGGCCACGTCGTTGATGCAGCAGCCCGCGCTGCGCATCAGAAACGTGCCGAGCACGAACACGATCACCAAGTGCCACCCCGGCCAACCATCGGCGGCGAACCAAAGCGCACCCAGCGTGGGCCAGAGCAGCAGCAACCAACCGGCGGGCCGATTCCAGCGAATCAGATCAAGGTAGCCATGCCACCCACTTAGCTTGCTCACTTCATATAGCCGCTTCCCCGCCCGAGGGGGCAACGCCAGCGGCCCGGCAAAGGCTGTTTCGCGGCGTTTCTCGAACAGGCCATCGCCTCAGTCTTCAAGCAGCGAACGCAGCATCCACGCCGTCTGGTCGTGCACGGTGCAGCGCGCGGTCAGCATGTCGGCGGTCGGGTCGTCGCCGGCTTCTTCGGCCACCGGAATGAACTCGCGCGCAATGCGCGAGACGGTTTCGTGGCCCTTGACAAGAATGCGGACCATCTCCATCGCCTTCGGCGGTTGCTGCGGCACATCGGGCACGGTAGCGATCTTGCTGAATTCGGCATACGAGCCCGGCGCGTAGTGGCCGAGTGCGCGGATGCGTTCTGCAATCACGTCAGTCGAATTCCAAAGCTCGGTGTACTGACCCATGAACATCGCGTGCAGCGAGTTGAAGTGCGGGCCGGTCACGTTCCAATGGAAATTGTGCGTCGTGAGATAGAGCGTGTAGGTGTCTGCCAGCACGCGGCTCAAACCCTCGGCTATGTCCGCGCGGTCTTGCCGTTCGATCCCGATGTTGATGATCGGCGCGTTGCGACTGCCCGACTCCGTCGACACCACCGTTCCGCCCTTCTTGGGCACCTTGCCGGACGCAGCCACGGGGTTGGACGATTTAGCTTTCTTCAGATCTTTGGTCATGACGATGTGATCTCTTTTCGATGTGAGTTCAAAATTAAGATTCTGTGAGCAGAGCGCTGGTACCGCAACAGCACGTCGCTATGGCAGCGATGGTCTGTGCCTTCAAGACAGCCGCTTCACACCCGGAAGCTCGCACGCATAGATCGCATTGCGCAGCGCGGCGATCGCCTCGTAGCGTGTGAAGCTGCGGCGCCATGCCAGCACCACGCGGCGCGTCGGCGGCTCGCGGCCTTCGCCATCGACGACCGGAAGGTAGCGCACCATCTGCTCGTTGTCTTTCTTGCCCTTGCCTCTGGGCTTGAGCGCCTCTGCTGGCACCGACAGCCGCGGCACCAACGTGACACCCATGCCGGAAGCCACCATGTGCTTGATGGTTTCCAGAGACGAGCCTTCGAAGCTCTTGCGGATGCCTTCGGCATTGCTCGAAAAGCGCGCGAACTCGGGGCAGACTTCCAGCACGTGATCGCGAAAGCAATGGCCAGTTCCGAGCAGCAGCATCGTCTCGTTGCGCAGTTCGTCGGAAGTGATCGAATCCTTCACCGCTAGCTTGTGGTTGATCGGCAGTGCGGCCATGAAGGGCTCGTCGTACAGCGCGGCCATTGCCAGGCCGTTGTCCGGAAAAGGCTCGGCCATGATGGCGCAATCGATCTCGCCGGCGCGCAGCATTTCGAGCAGCTTCACGGTGAAGTTTTCTTGCAGCATCAGCGGCATTTGCGGCGTGCGGGTGATCACCTGGCGCACCAGGTCGGGCAACAGGTAAGGGCCGATCGTGTAGATCACGCCGAGGTTCAATGCGCCGGCCAGCGGGTCTTTGCCTCGCTTGGCAATCTCCTTGATGCTGGCGGCCTGATCGAGCACGCTCTGCGCCTGCTGCACGATCTGCTCGCCCAGCGGTGTGACCGTGACCTCGCCTGCGCTGCGCTCGAACAGCTTCACTTCGAGTTCGTCCTCGAGCTTCTTGATGGCGACCGACAGCGTGGGCTGAGAGACGTAGCAGGATTCGGCGGCCTTGCCGAAGTGGCGTTCGCGCGCCACTGCGACGATGTATTTGAGTTCGGTAAGGGTCATAGCTTCCGACAATTATGCGCAGTCGCCCCGTAGTCTAGCGAGCTCATGCTTTGAGATATTCGGCTTTGGTGCCGAGCCAGCGGTCCACGTGCTTCTGCGCTAGCTCAGGGTATTGATCCAGCATACGAGGCGCGAGATCTCGCGCCCAATCGAGCAGCAACGCGTCTGTTTCGAGATCGGCAAAGCGAAGCAGGGGCGCGCCGGATTGCTTCGCCCCGAGAAACTCGCCGGGTCCGCGAATCTCGAGGTCGCGACGTGCGATCTCGAAGCCGTCGCCGGTTTCCGCCATTGCCTTCAAGCGCGCGCGCGCCGCCTCGCCGACGCGGCCGGCTTCGTTCGGCGCGTAGAGCAAAACGCAGGCCGATGCCGCTGTGCCGCGACCAACCCGCCCGCGCAACTGGTGCAACTGCGACAGCCCAAAGCGCTCCGCGTGCTCGATCACCATCAGCGACGCATTAGGCACATCGACGCCGACTTCGATCACCGTCGTACTGACGAGCACCTGGATCTGATTGGCGGTGAAGGCAGCCATCACCGCCTGCTTGTCTGGCGTCGACATGCGCGAATGCAGCAGACCTACATGGACCAGCTGACCCAGCACGTCTGCCAGCTCGTCGCGCGTTTCTGTCGCATTGCGCAAATCGACCGCTTCGCTTTCTTCGATCAACGGACAGACCCAGTAGACCTGCCGCCCTTGCGAAAGCTGCGCCTGAATGCGCGCGACGACTTCGTCGCGGCGGTGGTCCGCCACCAGCTTGGTGACGATGGGCGTGCGGCCGGGCGGCAGCTCATCGAGCGTGGACACATCGAGATCGGCAAAGTAACTCATCGCCAGCGTGCGCGGAATCGGCGTGGCGCTCATCATCAGCAAGTGGGGCTCGAGGTGCCCGACGGCCTTGCCGCGCAACGCCAGCCGTTGCGCCACACCGAAGCGATGCTGCTCGTCGATGATGGCCAACGCCAGTCGCCTGAAGCGCACCTTCTCCGAGATAACGGCGTGCGTACCGATGACCAGCGCCGCCTCGCCGCTTTCCACCGCTGCCGACATGACGTCGCGCTCCTTCTTCTTCTGGCTGCCGGTCAGCCACGCCACGCGCAAGCCGCGCTCCGCGAGCAAGGGATCGAGCCAGCCCACCAACTTGCCAAAGTGCTGCGACGCCAGGATCTCGGTCGGCGCCATCAGCGCGCATTGAAAGCCGGCGTCGATACAGCGTGCGGCCGCCAGCGCAGCGACCACTGTCTTGCCGGAGCCGACATCGCCCTGCAGCAGCCGGTGCATCGGAATCGACCGTTCCAGGTCGCGCGTGATCTCTTCGCCGACTCGCTGCTGCGCGCCGGTCAGGCCGAACGGCAGCACCGCCATCAACTGCGCGTACAACGAAGTGGCGGACGTCATCGACCGCAGCGGAGGTGCCTGCTGCGCGGCGCGCTCGCGCCGTGCCTGCAACTGCGACAGCTGTTGTGCCAACAACTCTTCGGCCTTGATGCGCTGCCAGGCAGGATGACTACGATCTTCCAGCGTTGCCATCGCCACGTCGGGCGTCGGGTAGTGCAGAAACGACAGCGCGCGCCGCAAGTCCCACACCTCTTGCGCATCGATCGAAATCCCGACGGACTCCGGCACGGTCTCGTCTAGCGCAGCACGCGCGAGGCCCGATCTCACCTCGCGCCGCAGCACCGGTTGCGCGAGCCCGGCGATGGTCGAGTAGACCGGCGTCAGCGCATCGGGCAACGAAGTGCCTGCCGCCTTGACGGTCGGATGCATCATCGTGCGGCCGATAAACCCGCCGCGCACCTCGCCGCGCACCCGCACCCGCGCTCCGACTTCGAGCTGCTTTTGCTGTGATGGATAGAAGTTGAAGAAGCGCAGCTGGCAGGTGTCGCTGCCGTCGTCGATGTTCACGAGCAGCTGGCGGCGCGGACGAAACGCGACTTCGCTTTCGGTCACCACGCCTTCGACCTGCGCCAGGTCGCCTTCGCGCGTGTCGGCCAACCGCACGATGCGCGTTTCGTCTTCGTAGCGCATCGGCAGGTAGAGCGCGAAGTCGATGTCGCGCACGAGGCCGAGCTTGCGCAGTGCGCGCTGAACGAGGCTGAGCCCGGCGCCAGGTGGCGCGGGTGCTCCGGCTGCAGCCGCGGGCGTCGCGACCGCCATACCCGCCGTCGCCGGCGCTGACTTGTTTTTCCGGAGCGACGCCTTGGGCACGGTCAGCAAAGATCCTGCAACGCGCTCAGCGCATCCGGGAAGCGAAAGCGGAAGCCGGTTCTCTCGAGGTTCGCCGGCACCACGCGCTGCCCTTCGAGCAGCACGTCCGCCTGCTCGCCCAGCGCCAGCCGGACCGGCCAAGCTGGGGTCGGCAGCCAGCAGGGCCGATGCAGAACCTGCGCCGCGGTACGCGCGAACGCCTCCTGCGAGAGGTGACCCGGCGCAGTGAAGTTATAGGCCTGCGGTGCCAGCGGGGCATCGGGCTGCGCCGCGACGCGCCACACGTGCGCCATGCCGCGAACAATGTCATGCACGTGAATCCACGACGTGCATTGCCGCCCTGTTCCCAACCGTCCACCGGCGCCGAGCCGGATCGGCGCAAGCAGTTTGGGCAGCGCCCCGCCATGACCCAGGACCAGGCCGAACCGCAGACACGCCACGCGCACGCCATGGCGTGCCGCCGTGTGCGCTGCGGCCTCCCAGCGCTGGCACAAAAGCGACATGAAGATGTTTTGCGGCGGGCTCGACTCCGTCAGCTCGGCAGTGTCGTCTTGTGACTGCACCCCGTAATAGCCGATGGCCGATCCCGACAGCATCAGCCAAGGCTTGACCGCCCGCGTGCCGATCCAGGCGACCAGCTTTTGCGTCAGCCCTTCACGACTGGCCAGCAACTCGGCTCGACGGTGTGTGGTCCAGCGCGGGCCGATGACGGGCGCGCCCGCCAGGTTGACGATCACATCGACGGCCGGCGCGGGCGGGATTTCTTCGAGCCGCCGGACGCAGCGCACGCCCGTGCCGAAGAGCTGCGTGGCCGCCGTCGCATCGCGCGTCCAGACGCTGACCGAGTGCCCGTCGGCCTGCAGCGCCTCGATCAGCAGTCGACCGATGAACCCGGTCCCGCCGGTGACCAGCACATGGGCGGGACCTGTGCCGAAACGAACCGGCGCCGCGAAGTCGGATGAAGAGATCATGCAATCGATTCTGCCGCCTGAACAAGATTTGAGTTTGGGAACCGGTGGCGTTGAATCGGGGGTGGGACAATCCGTCCTGATTTTTTCCCGGCACACTCGCCGCCACCTTGGAACGGGCCTGTCCAGCCCTCAAGCGCATGCGCAACTTCACGCTCTCCGATTTCGACTTCGATCTGCCCCCTGAACTGGTGGCACAACACCCGGCCCTCGAACGCACGTCGTCCCGCCTGCTAGATAGCACCGCGGCTACAGCGGGCTCAGCAGGCACGGCGGTCGATCGCATCTTCAAGGACCTGCCTTCGCTGCTGCGCGCGGGCGACCTGCTGGTCTTCAACGACACGCGCGTCGTCAAGGCCCGCCTCTTCGGCGAGAAACCGACCGGCGGCAAGCTCGAGCTGCTGGTCGAGCGCGTGCTCACCGGCAACGAAGTCGTGGCTCACATGAAGGTCAGCAAAAAGCCGCTGGCCGGCACCACGCTGCAGATGGTCGGCGGCTTCAGCGCGACGCTGCTCGGACGCTGGCCCGATGAAAAAGGCGCGCTGTTCCGCTTTGCTTTCGGCAGTGAAGCCGACGAAGACCCGTACGCGCTCATGAGCCGTTGCGGTCACGTGCCCTTGCCGCCCTACATCACGCACACCGACTCGGCCGACGACGAGAGTCGCTACCAGACCGTGTTCGCGCGCGTGCCCGGCGCGGTCGCTGCGCCGACGGCCGCGCTGCACTTCGACGAAGCCCTGCTCGCAGAACTCGCAGCACGCGGCATCGAGCGCGCGAGCGTCACGCTGCACGTCGGCGCCGGCACCTTCCAGCCCGTCAAGACCGAGAACATCGCAGAGCACACGATGCACGCCGAGCGCTACGAAGTGCCCGAGGCCACGCAGCGCGCCATTGCCGCCTGCAAGGCACGCGGCGGCCGAGTCGTCGCCGTCGGCACGACCACGGTGCGCACGCTCGAATCGTGGGCGAGAAGCGGTGAGGCTTCGGGCGATACGCGCATCTTCATCACGCCCGGTTTCGCCTTCCAGCATGTCGATGTACTGGTCACCAACTTCCATTTGCCGAAGAGCACCTTGATGATGCTGGTCAGCGCCTTCGCCGGCTACGAACACGTGATGGGGCTGTATGCGCACGCCATCGCTCAGCACTATCGATTCTTCAGCTACGGCGACGCCATGCTTCTGGCGCGCGCACCGTCATGACCTTCACCCGCTTTGCATCCTTTGCCGCGCTGGCTTTGTGCGGGCTGGCGCCTTTCGCCGGTCAAGCACGCGGCTACACACCGCAAGGCATGTGCGGCGACTACGCACGGCTCGACATCACGAGTCCTACCGGCACCTGCGTCGCGCTGCTGGCCGATGAGGCCCAGGGCCTGCGCGCACCGCGCCGCATCCTCGAAGTAGCGCCGGGCCGCTACTGGGTGGTCGACATGGGCTCATGGGAGCCGCGCCATGGCCGACTGCTCGAGATGACGCTGCCGACCGACGGCCCGGCCCCGCGGCGGGCGCGGTTCACCGTACTGGCTGAGCAGCTCGATCGCCCTTTGGGACTCGTCATCGGACCGGATGGCAAGGCGTACATCGGGGAGTCGAGCGCGATCTGGCGCACGCCGATCCCTGCTCTCGGCGGCGCGCTGCAGCGCGAGCCGTTGATCGACGGCCTGCCCGGCAACGGCACGCATCCTCTCAAGGAACTGGCGTTCGCGCCGGACGGACATCTCTTCGTCAACGTCGGCTCAGATTCCGACAATTGCCGTGACACGTCGAAGCGTTTTCCCTTGCCCTGCCCCGACCTGGCCGGACCGAAGCCGCGCGCGGCGGTCTACGAAGCCGTGTTGGCGACGCCGGGTTTCAAGCTGCAAAGCTTCAAGCCGTTCGCTACCGGGCTGCGCAATTCGGTCGCGCTGACCGTCCTGCCCGACGGGCCGGCCAAGGGCACGGTGCTGCAAGGCGAGAACTCCATCGACTATGAAGAAGTCGGTCAGCCGCCCGAAGAACTCAACCGCCTGCAGGCCGGCCGCGATTACGGCTGGCCTTACTGCGTCGGCAATCGCCAGCCCGCGCGTGGCTACGAGAACCGGTACGACTGCAAGACGACCGAAGCTCCGCTCATGCTTTGGCCAGCGCACGTCGCGCCACTGCAGATGATGGTCGGCCCCACTGGCAGCCGCTTCGCCGGACAGGTTCTGGTCGCATGGCGCGGCCACCAACCGCCGGGTCACCGCGTGGTCGGCTACAAGCTCAACGCGCAGGGGCTGCCTTCAGGCAAGCCGATCGACTGGCTCTCGGGCTGGGACCCCAAGCCCGGCGTGCGCCCGATGGGCAAGCCCACCGGTATCAGCGTCGACCGCCAGGGCCGCCTGCTGGTGGTCGAGGACCTCAATCGCACCATCCTCATGTTGCTGCCCTCCCCGAAAAAATGACCGACACGTCCACCCTGCCCCGCCTGAAGTTCGACCTGCTCGCGACCGATGCAACCAGCCATGCGCGCCGCGGCACGCTCACCCTCAACCACGGCGTCGTTCAAACGCCCATCTTCATGCCCGTCGGCACGTACGGCACCGTCAAAGGCGTGATGCCGCGCAGCCTGGAAGAGATGGGCGCACAGATCATCCTGGGCAACACCTTCCATCTGTGGATGCGTCCGGGACTCGACGTGATGGCGAGCTTCGGCGGACTGCATCAGTTCGAGAAGTGGAACAAGCCGCTTCTCACCGACTCGGGCGGTTTCCAGGTGTGGTCGCTCGGTGCCATGCGCAAGATCAGCGAAGAAGGCGTCAAGTTCGCATCGCCCGTGAACGGCGACAAGCTCTTCTTGACGCCCGAAGTCTCGATGCAGATCCAGACCATCCTGAACAGCGATATCGCGATGCAGTTCGACGAGTGCACGCCGTACGACACGGCAGGCCACATCACGACCGAGGCCGAAGCGCGCACGTCGATGGCGCTCAGCCTGCGCTGGGCAGCGCGCTGCAAGACCGAGTTCGAGCGGCTAGACAACCCCAACGCGCTGTTCGGCATCGTGCAGGGCGGCATGTTCGAGAACCTGCGCGAAGAGTCGCTGGCCGCGCTGGTCGACATGGACTTTCCCGGCTATGCCATCGGCGGGGTGAGTGTCGGCGAGCCAAAGGAAGAGATGCTGCACATCATGGGGCACACGCCGCACCGGCTGCCCACGGACAAGCCGCGCTACCTGATGGGCGTCGGCACGCCGGAAGACCTGGTGCAGGGCGTTGCCGATGGCGTCGACATGTTCGACTGCGTGATGCCCACGCGCAATGCGCGCAACGGCACCATCTTCACGCGCTATGGCGACTTGAAGCTGCGCAACGCGCGCCACAAAACCGACCCGCAGCCACTCGATCCGAGCTGCACTTGCCACGCCTGCGCAGGCACATCAGGCGTGAGTTGGGACGATGGCGGGCGCGATGGCTTCAGCCGCGCTTACATGCACCACCTCGACCGCTGTGCCGAGATGCTCGGGCCGATGCTGTGCACCATCCACAACCTGCACTATTACCTGAACCTGATGCGAGAGATCCGCCAGGCGCTCGACGTGGGTCGCTTTGCGGAGTTCCGCGCGCAGTTCAAGTCCGTCCGCGCGCGCGGCATCTGAACGGAGCAGCGCCGGCACTGTCCGCCTGCCGCCCTCAGCTTTCGGGACGCAACGTCCAACGACCCGTCAACGATGCGCCCGGCGCCAGCACCGTGCCGCCCAAAGTCTCGACCGGGTAGCGGTCCGACAGGTTGATGGCGTCGGTGCATTGGCTTACCGGCTCGGCGCAAAAGTGGTCGGCGCCGCGCGGGCAATACAGCACGAAGAAATCCAGCGGCGACTCGGCCGCCATGACGATGGCGTGCCCGCTGCCGGGCCACTCGATGCGTGCGCTGTGCTGCCAGCCGGCAAAGTTGTTGTCGAGGTCGAGCGCATCGAGGCCGACGCCATCGCGCAGCATCGCCACCTCGGGTGTCGCTTCGAGCGCGACGGGCATCACCTCGGCATCGCCACGCCACATGGCGTCGGTCACGGTCTGCAGGCGCGTGCCCGGGTGGTGCGGAAAGTAAGGGTGGTGACCGATGCCGGCCGGCATCGCCACGTCATCACGGTTGGTCAGCGCAATCGTCGTAACCAGGCCAGTCGCATCGAGCTCGAAAACCTGCGATGCCTCGAAACGCCAGGGCCATGCAGCGCAGGCATCCACCTGCAATGAGAGCTTTACGCGCGCCGGCGTCGCCTCGTCGACCGTCCAGGACCGCAGCCACCCGAGGCCATGCAGTGGATGGCGACCTGAAGGCGAGGCGGGATGTCCGGGTGGCACGTCGATCTCCCGGACGCCGAAGCGGGCATGGCCATCGCGGATGCGATTGCACCAAGGCAACAGCGGATAACTCGCCATGCCAGACGGGTTGCGCTGCGCCAGTGCTGCTGGCGTCGCCGGCCGGAGCCAGTCAGTGCGCGCACCGTCGCGTTCGCTCCAGAAGGCAGCGATGGCGCCGCCGACCGATGGCGCCAGCGTCATACGCAGCGCGCCGGCTTCGAGATGCACCAGAGCATCGGCTGCCTGGTCCGGGACTTCGACTGGGTTCATGCAGGTCCTGCGGGCGAATCGCCTCGATCGCGGCATTCTCGTTCACACGGGTAGCGGGCGTGAACACGGTCGACGAAAATTGCAGCATGACATCGTCCATCGTGCCTTCGACTCCCCCGCCCTCGACCTCACCTTCCGCTTCGCTTTCGGCGCGATACCCATCGCTCGAAGGCCGCGTCGTGTTTATCTCCGGGGGTGCGACCGGCATCGGCGAAGCGCTGGTCAGCGCATTCCATGCGCAGGGCGCGAGAGTCGGCTTTTGCGACTTGGACGCCGTTGCCGGCGCCGCATTGGCTGCACGACTGAAAGGGCCCAATGCACCCCTCTTCTTGACCTGCGACGTCACCGATGTGGTTGCGCTGCACGGCGCGATCGACACGGTACGCAAACACTTTGGCCCGATCGGCGTGCTGGTCAACAACGCGGCGAACGACCGGCGCCACGACATGGCCGATGTCACCAGCGAAGACTTCGACCGGCTGGTCGCGGTCAACATCAAGCACCAGTTCTTCGCGGCGCAAGCAGTGGCCGGAGACATGCGCACGCTCGGCGGCGGATCGATCATCAACTTCGGCTCGATCAGTTGGATGATCAAGGGCGCCGGCTATCCGGTGTACCAGGCGTGCAAGGCTGCGGCACGCGGGCTCACGCGCTCGCTGGCGCGAGATCTGGGCAAGCAGAACCTCCGTGTCAATTCGATCGTGCCGGGCTGGGTGATGACGGAGCGGCAATTGCGCTTGTGGGTCAAGCCCGAGTCAGCGGCCGAGATCGATGCGGCCCAGTGCCTGCCGGGCCGCGTCATGGCTGAAGACATCGCCAGCATGGCGCTCTTTCTGGCTGCTGACGACTCGAAGATGTGCACAGCCCAGGACTACGTGGTGGATGCAGGCTGGACCTGATCTTGCCGACCATGCACCAAGCAAGAAGCCCGGCAAGCCGGGCTTCTTGCTGTCCGCATCCGGCATAAGCCGGAGCGCGGATGAGCGCGCAGGTCAGTCGCGCAGCTCAGCTGGCACCGTGCCGCCGTTGGCCGCCAGCTTGGTCATGACCTGGCGATGCAGCCAGATGTTCATCTTGGCGCTGTCGCTGGTGTCTTCGCCATAGCTCAGTTCAGCGGCGAGCTTCTTGCGCTCGTCCAGACTGCTGTCGAGGCCGAGCAGCTTCATCAAGTCGACGATCGAAGTGCGCCAGTTCAGGTTTTTGGCGCCCGGCATGGCGTCGAGCACAGCGGCCACGTCGCCCAGCGGAATGGCTGGTGGTGGTGCAGCCGCGGCCGGGGCACCGGCCGGCGCAGGTGCTGGCGTGGGAGCAGCAGCCGTGGCCGTAGCGTCAGCGGCATGGGCCGAAGGGAAAATCTTGGAAAGAATGCTGCCGAAAATGCTCATGTTTTTGCTCCGTCGAAGGTGAAGGATGGTGGTTGAATCGGGCCCTTCCCGAACCTGCCGTCGCCGCACCTTTCGGTGACCGCGAAGCAGCAGCGCGTTGTATCACGGGCCTGCGACGACCCTGTTACAACGCAGGCATCGGACCTGTCAGCGGACCGGCCGCCCTAGAGTCGGCCGGCGGGGTCACAGCCGAAGCCGTAGCCGACGCCGCAGCCGATGTACCGCAGGCATGGCAGAACTTCGAGAAGGCACTCTTGCGTGCGGCGCAATGCCCGCAGTGGTCGTACAGGCCGATGCCGCAATGCGGGCAAAAGTCGATGTCGGTGCTCTTCAAGTCGACCGGGCGCTCGCAACCGGGACACACGCTTTTGGCGAGCCGCGCGAGCGCCACGTCGTAGCTCAGCTCCTCGCGTCGGACTTGATCGGGCTGCTGCTCGGCCAGCTTTTGTTTAGCGAGGTAACGGTTGAGTCCGACGATCGCGTAGCGCCCCACCAGCACCGTGATGACGATGCCTACGATGTAGCGCACGTAACCGCCGTAGCTCGGCAGGTAAGGCACCAGCTCGACGAAAAATGCGAATAACGCGAAGTAGATGAAGCCCCAGACAAACGGCCAGTAGGTGCTCTTGCGCTTCTTCACGAAGAGCCAGCCGGCAACCGCGAGAAGTGGCAAGGTTAGCGCCAGTCGATAGCCGAACACGCGCAATTCGATACGCCGGTATTCGGCTTCGAGCTTGATGTTGGCATCGTGCTCGAGGACCCCGAGTTGTTCCTGCGCACGCTCCTGTGCTTGCCGCGCGTCGAGCGCGATCTGCTGCTGCGCGCTCAAGCGAACCTCGGCTTTGTCTTCGGCGGCCTTCAAAGCATCGAGCGCCTTGGTGCGTGCGATCAACTCGCTGTCCTGATCCGGCTGCGCGGTGGCGCGCCGAGTCGCGATCCAGTTACCGAAAGTCTCGCGCGCATTCCGGCTGGCTTGCTGCGCGACGTTGAGCTGCAACTCGGCCTGTTCAAGCTCTTGCGATGCCTTATGTTCTGCTGCCTCCGAGGTCTTGACGGTGGCGCGCAGCGGATCGGCCGCAGCATGATCGATGAAGTCGTCCATCTGGCGCACGCGCTCGACCTGCGGCAAATCGCCGACCAGCGTGCTGCCGAGGCCGATCAAGAACCCGGCGAACACCACCGACACCAGCCAAAGGCCGCGGCGAAACCATTTTTCGGAAAGACGTAAGGATTTGCTCATTTTTATTTACAGCGTAAGTGCGGTGATCGGGCCGAACGTGAGGGTGATCAGCTCATGGCTTTGAACTTCAGCATGGGCCGGCTTGGTCGGGAACAGAAAGAGCGCCGCCAAGCTGACAGCCAGCGCCAGCAGCACGATGCGCAACGCCGCCCACAGCACGCGCTGCCAGCGGGGCACCTTGGCAGCCCGCTCGGCCTCGTAAGACGCGAAGTTGGTGATTCGACGAATCACGTCAGCCTCTCCTTGTGCTGCAACGCACGGTCGATGACGCCGCCGGTATCGCCACGACAGCACTCGCTGTAGTGCTGACGGCGATCACGAGAATGGCAACTGGAGCGGTTCATGACGGTGAAGTGCCTCGCGGCATAGTGAAGGTGTGCGGATGATGGGTCGCACACCGCATGAAGGAGGCGAATTCATGCGCCGGTGGCGGCGCAATGGGCTCGTGGTATCCGCAGGAGATACCGCGCAGCGAGCAACGGCTCAGTGCCGATGAAGATCGTCGCGCGTAAAGGGCCGCTCGAGATGTGCGACCCGGACCGCGATCCGCTCGATCAGGTCTTGCGTCGGAGCGGGCGCTCCGATGGGCACGAACACCAGCGGCAGCGCCAAGCTGACCGCCACCCAGGGCCAGCGCAGCTTCGGGTGCGGCCGGTTGTGTTGAATCGCCAGAAAGGTGACGCTCACGATGCCCCCCATCAGGTAGCCCGCCAACACCTCGGAGATGGAATGGGCCTCGAGCACCAATCGAGAGACACCGATGACGAAGGCCAGCAACCAGCCGCCGATGGCGAAGGCCACACGCGGTGCGTGGCCCCAACGCGAGGCCATCAGCCACAACGCCACGGGCCAGATACTGGTCGCCAGCATGGTGTGTCCGCTGACGCCGGTGAAGTCGAGCCGCGCATTGCCGATGCCCCAGCCGAGGAACGCCAGCTTGGACGCAAACACGATGCTGCTGCCGAGCCCGAAGATCACGACCCAGCGGATCGCGCCGTTGCGGGTGCGTGGTGAGACGCCGAGCCAGACCGCGATCAGCGCGGCACAAGGCAACAGCAGACCGCTGTCGCCCAGAAGGGTCAGTAGATGCCAGCTCAGAAAGTGCTCCGTGGGTGCTTCATGCAGTCAACAGCGCACGCACGCGCTGTTGCAGTAGTTCGGGCTGGACGTCGGCCGGAGCCGCGGCGCTACCGACATTCAGGCCAACGCTGCTGAAGAGGCCACGCCGGAACGGCTTGACCATCGCCACGTTTTTATCTCCGCGCTTTTCAATGCGGCTGAAATAAGAGCCCCACAGGTTGGTCAGCGCCATCGGCACGACCGGCACCTCCATGCCCTCGCTGCGCGCCATGTCGACGATCTTCATGATGCCGCCCTTGAAAGGTTGCAACTCGCCATCGCGTGTGAGCGCACCTTCCGGAAAGATCGCCAGCAGGTCGCCTTCGCGCAGCACGCCAATGGCCTGTGCAAACGCCGACTCGTAGGCCGCAGGATTCTCTTTGTTCGGTGCAATCGGAATCGCCTTGGCCAGCTTGAAAAGCCAACCCAGCACCGGCACCTTGAAGATCTGGTGGTCCATGATGAAACGGATCGGTCGCGGGCTCGCGGCCATCAGCAGCACCGCATCGATGAAGCTCACGTGGTTGCAAACGAGGATAGCGGCGCCCTCGGTAGGAATGTTCTCGTCGCCGCACACCTTGAACCGATAGATGAAGCGCGACAACACCCAGGAGACGAAGCGCAACAGGTATTCCGGCACCAGCATGAAGATGTAGAAAGCGACGATGGCGTTGGCGATGCCGGTGAACAAGAAGATCTGCGGAATGGTGAAGCCGGCGCCGAGCAAGGCGCCGGCAATCACCGAACTCGCAATCATGAAAAGCGCGTTGAGGATGTTGTTGGCCGCGATGATGCGCGCGCGATGTGTCGGCTGGCTCCGCAACTGAATGAGCGCGTACATCGGCACGCTGTAGAGACCCGCGAACAGCGACAGGAGGCCGAGGTCGGCCATCGCGCGCCAGTGCGCCGGGCGCACTAAGAAGTCGCCGATACCCATCTCGGCCAGGGCCGGCAAGGCACGTGAAGCGAAGTACAGGTCGATCGCGAAAACGCTCATGCCGATCGCGCCCAACGGCACCAGGCCGATCTCGACCTGGCGCCGGCTCAACGTTTCGCACAACAGCGAGCCGGTGCCGATGCCGATCGAAAACACCACCAACAGCAGCGACGCCACTTGCTCGTCGCCGTGCAGCACTTCCTTGGCGAAGCTCGGAAACTGGCTCAGGAACACCGCACCGAAGAACCACATCCAGGAGATGCCGAGCAGCGACCTGAAAACCACCACGTTGCCGTGCGCCAATTTGAGGTTGCGCCAGGTTTCGCTGAACGGGTTCCAGTTGATGACGAGGTTGGGGTCGGTCGCGGGTGCGCGCGGAATCGCCTGCGCCACGCCGCGCCCGACCAATGCCAGCAACACGCAAGCGACCGCCACCGACGTGTGCCCGATCTGCGGCACCGCGACCAGCAACCCGCCCGCCACCTGGCCCAGCAAGATGGCCACGAAGGTGCCCATCTCGACCATGCCATTGCCGCCGGTGAGCTCTCGCGCATCGAGCACTTGCGGCAGGTAGGCGAACTTGACCGGGCCGAACAGCGTCGAGTGCAGCCCCATCAAAAACACGCAGCCCAGCAGCACGACCGCGTTGGCGCTCATGAAGCCCCATGCCGCAATGAGCATGATCACGATCTCGAGGTTCTTGACGAAGCGGATCATCTTCGTCTTGTCGAACTTGTCGGTGAGCTGGCCAGACGTCGCGGAAAACAAAAGGAACGGCAGGATAAACAGGGCACCGATCACCAGGCCCGCCATGGCCGGCGGCATCCAGCTCAACTGCAGCTGGTAAGTCACCATCACGGTGAAGGCGAACTTGAAGAGGTTGTCGTTGGCCGCGCCGGCGAACTGCGTCCAGAAGAAAGGTGCGAAACGCCGCTGCTTCAGCAACGCGAACTGGTTGGCGTGCGCGTTGGCGTCGGGCGTTTGCAAAGCTGGTGAGGCCGTGACGGCAGCAGCGGGTGTGGTCATTCGATGTGTCCCTCGCGGGCTCCTCAGGCCGTGATCGCGGCCGCGCCCGAATTGTGCCGCAGGGTCCTGCGCCCGACGGTCTGCAAAGCATGCAGCACGGGCAAGCCGGCAAGCGCCGCCGTGAGGTGCTTCACGCTGTGGCCCGACACGATGTGGTGGGTGGCCTCGTAGACCGCGTGGTCCGACAGCTCGAACAGCTTGGCGAGCGCGTAGAAAAAGATGACCCAACCGAGCTTGAGCCCCACCGCGCCCCCATTTCCGGACACTTCGGGCAACGGCTTGGTCAACGCCAGCATGAGCACCAGCGCCATGCCGCCGAACTGCACCGTGGCCCACGGCGCGACGTTGCCTGTTTCGAACCAGATCGCCACCGCCAGCAACCCGCCTGCCAATGTGGCCCAGGCGGCGGCCCAACCGGCACGCTGGCTTACCCTGTCGCACACGGCCAGTCCGATCAGTCCAGCGAAGGCGATCGCCATGCCGGCGCGGTCGGCAGCGAGCCGCAACGTGTCGGGCTGCAGGTGATAGACCACCGAGGCGACTGCGCAAGCGATCAGCCCGGCGAAGAACATCCAGGCGCAGTCGAAGCTGTTGCCCAGACGTTGGCTCACGCCGAGGTCGACGGGCTCTCCAGCCGATGCGGCTGTCGGCGTGGCAGACAGCTCCGGCCGATCGAGCCAACGAAGCCACCGCAGCCCCAGCAGGCCGATCGCGAGGAACGGCAGGTTGCTCAACACGTCAATCGCGTTCGGCAAACTGTGCCAGCCACGGTCATCGGCAAAAACAGAGACCGCGTCGGGCCCGCTGAACGCAGGGCACGCAACGGCGAAAAGCGCCAGCAATGCGAATGCGGCGAACAAGATGCGCTCGCGGCGAGTTGATGCGGGCAACGACAAGTCGGGCAAGGATGGCAGGTGCATGGTGGGCTCCGTAGGCGGGTAGTGGTTCGCGGTCGGCCGGAATTTAGGTTGTCAATCGCTCCGCAGGCATCGAAAATCGATACGGCGCAGTTATCCACGCCCATCGGTACCAAATTTCAGTACCAACACCTTCTTTGCCGAGACCAGACGTACACACCATGAGCACCACAGTCGACCTCGTCCTCGCCCTCAAGAACGAACTCAAGAGCGTTCGCATGACCTACGCCGATCTGGCGCGTGCGCTGGACATGGCGGAATCGAGCGTTAAACGCATGCTGGCCAAGGGCGACATGCCGCTATCGCGCGTCGACGCGATCTGTCGTGCGCTGAAGATGGATTTCGCCGAACTGGCGCGGCGTGTTGCCGATGCCCAGCCGCTGCTCAAGGAACTCACGCAGGAGCAGGAAAAAGCCGTGGTGCGCGACAAGAAACTGCTGCTGGTCGCCATCAGCGTGCTGAGCCAGTGGACGCTGGAGCAGATCGTCACTGCGTATCGGATCAGCGAGGCGGAGTGCATCGGCTGTTTGGCGCAGTTGGACCGCATCGGCATCATCGAACTGCGGCCGCTCAACCGGTATCGGCTGAAGCTTGCCAAGACTTTTCGCTGGCGGCCGCACGGGCCGGTGATGGAGTTCTTTCGCGAGAACGTGGTGCTGGACTACTACCGCGGCGGCTTCGACGGACCGGCGGAAGGACTGCTGCTGGTGCACGGATCGATCAGCCAATCATTGGCGCCGGCTTTTCTCGAACGACTGCAGCGCGTCGCGCAAGACTTCGCGCAGCAGCACCAGACCGACCAGAAGCTATCCCCGAAGGATCGCGAGGGCTACACGCTGCTGCTGGGCATGCGCAACTGGGAGTTCGAACTGTTCACGCGCTTGCGGCGCTAGCGCTTTCGGCATCGCACTGCCGACGACAAAGCAGATGCTGCCTACAGAAACACTCCGCCAAGACGGCGCACGTTCAGCCCTCCACTCGCAATCGTTCCAGCCGATATCCGAAGCCATAGACCGCCTGTAGCTGAAATCCGTTCTCGACCGTGAGACCGAGTTGGGTGCGTACGCGCGATACGTGCGTGTCGATGGTGCGTGCCATGGCTTGGCCATTCCAGATCGCCTGGTTCAGGTGCTCCCGCGACAGCGGACTACCGAAGTGCTTGAACAGCAAACGGGCGACTTCGAACTCTTTGTGCGTGAGCTTCACTGCAACACCGTCACGCGTCACGACCCGCTGCGCTGCATCGAAGTGCATGCCTTCGGTCTGCTCGACGCTTTGCGTGAGGGTCGGTACCGTCAAACGGCGCATCAGCACGTTGATGCGGGCCAGCAGTTCGAAGGGTCGGCACGGTTTGACGAGGTAGTCGTCGGCGCCGCCGTTGAGCGCTTGCACCGTTTCGAATTCGCCGGCGCGCGCAGTCAACATCAGCACCGGCACGTTGGAGCCCATGTCGCCCCTCACTCGTCGCAGTACTTCATAGCCCGAAAGACCGGGCACGTTCCAGTCGAGCATCAGCAAGTCGAAGCTGTCTCGCTGCAGCAGGTCGTAGAAGGCATCGCCATTGGCCAGGTGCACAACATCGTGCGCATTGCGCCGAAGCAGATCCGTGACCGTATCGGCTTCGTCGATCGAGTCTTCGAGCAAGGCCACGCGCAGGCGCGCTTCTGAGGGTCCGCCGAACAAAGCGTTCGATCCCACAGGCTGCACATCAGCTCCGACGGGTCATTGGCGGCACTGTTTCGTTTTGGTACCAATCTGCCGGCTTGACACCCCACATGGCGTGAAGACGCGACAACCGTTGCTGAAGCTCGTCGTCGCTCGCGGGAAGCAGCAAGAAGTCGTTGCGCTCGCTGCCCATCACGTGGGTCGCCAGTTCGACCTGGTTCGGCTGCATGAGCAGCGCGATCGGCGTTTGTGCCCCTGCCAGTCGACACAACAAATCGAGCTCTGTCCGAGCGCTTGCGTTCGAGCCGGCAAAGCTCACAACCAGCATCCCGAACTGTTGCCCTGAAACGTAGCAAGACAACAGATCGCTCGCACAGTCGAATGGCGCCGCAAGAAGCCGAAGCCCTTTGAGAATCTTCCAGGTGCGGGCACGTGTGCTCCCGAGCGGGTCGAGCAATGCGATCGTCTTTGCGGATGAACCGGTGTCGTACGCGTATGGCTGCGCCGTGCTGGACGACATTGCGCTGCCGCTGGTGCTGGCGCTGACCGGGGTGAGCGCGGGCATTACCGATCGCCCGTCACTTCGACATTGGCGACGCCGCTTTCATCAGTCCAGATGGAACGGTGAGACTTGTTCATTGTGAAATTCCTCCCCGGTGACCGGGATTTTTTGTGTGACAGGCTTGAAACTGAGGCGATTGTGTTCAGCCTCTACATAAGAGGAAAGGGGATGACACAGTTCTTGACACGCTTCTGTGACATACCGCCAAAACAAAAATTGAAATGTAAAAGTCCTCACATTCACATGTGAATGACATGTGACTTTTCGGGACGATCGAATGGCGAATTAGTGCAGGTGTGGTCGAAGAGAACTTGCGACACAACAGAAAAAGTGCGAAGCGAAGTCAGCGCGCGAATGGCACCGAGCGGTGAGCGTTTGGCTCTTGCAAATGCACCGTTGCCGATGCACTTGCAAGAACGCCGGCAAAGCCGGCTTCGCGCTATCTGGTCGTTAAACGATCAGCATTTCATTGCCGCTGCCTGTTGAACAAAAGCGTCGTTTACTGCTTTGCAAGCGGCACTGAGCGTTGCCTTGTCGGTGCCCATGCTGGCCCACGCAGCCTTGGTCTGTTCCATGCTGGCCTTTATCGCGTCGCCTGCGGCGCCGTGTTGTTTGCCAGCGCAAGCGCTGACCTTGTCCAGATAGTCCTGGCATTCCTTCGGAATGTCCGCAGAAGCAGTCGTGGGTGTGGTGGCAGGTGTGGCCAGTGCAGCAGAAGTTGCGGAAGACGCGGCGGATGCAGCAGGTGCCGTCGCAGCGGCCGGTTCGACAGCTGCAGCCGCAGGAGTCGTTTCAGTCTTCGAACAGGCGGTGAGCGTGACAGCAATGGCGATAAGTGCGAGAAGCTTTTTCATTTTTTGAGTTGTGATATTCGAATTGAGGAGTCGTGGCTGGGCAGGATCAGTCTTCGATAGAAATGCCTTTCGAAGTGCCTTTCGTAGGGCAGTGCACCATGCTCACGACGCGAGTGCGTCCGAAGATCCCCAGCGGTTCGCGCCTGGCTGCGAAGGCTGTACATACAGATAGATCAGCACCAGCATTCCGATGATGGGGATGAGCCCGATCAAGATCATCCAGCCCGACTTACCGATGTCATGCAGACGTCGCACAGTGACCGCCATCAATGGCAACAGCACGACAAGAATGACGGCAATCGGGATGTATTGGTTGATCAATCGCCCGACGATCGCAACGATCAGATAGGCCAATAAAAACCACCAATACTCTGAGCGCGAGGCGCGACCCGAAAAATCGACGTACTTGCGAAAGCAAGTTTCGACGGCTTGTTGAATATTCATGAATAGCTCCCTTTGTGAACCACCGATTTTGGCGGCGGAAGCTATCCATTTCGAGCCGCCCCACAGCGCGGCCTGAGTCTTATTGCCCACAACCCGCCGGCGTCTTTTCGGTTAACGTTTCATTAACTTTTTAGTTCGTGACAACTCGCAGGCGATCAGTGGCAAGCTGTTCACATACGGACTCCGACTCCTCGCGTTTTTCAACTGCTCGAGATCATCAGGTCGGAGTCGCGATAGCTCTCGACCTCGAAGAAGCGAAAGCGTGTCTTGCCTATCTTCAACACATCGAGGTGTTGCAAAGCCTGCCGCTCGTCGACGAGGCGTTCGTTAACGAAGACGCCGTTCAAGCTGTGGAGATCGCGGATGGCAGCCGGCGCGTCGTCCGGCATTTCAATGCATGCGTGCTGACGACTGACGCTCGTGTCGGAGACCACGACGTCGCAAACACCGTCGCGCCCCAGCATCGCGTGAGCGCCGGAAAATACGATCAGTCTGGACAAACCTTCGTCCAGCCGAAGCAGGCTTCGTTTCATGTCTCCTCCCTTGTGCAGTGACACTCGAAGTCTCGCGCGACCCGCAATTCAATGTGTCAGACAAGGTGAGACAGCGGCACATTTCCGTCAACGACCGCACGCTGATCGCCGATTATTCGCTGGTGAAAACTGTCAGTACGCCGGTGTAGCCATAGAGGTGATGGCGCGCGATCTCGCCGGCTGCGAAAAAGCCGACGAGCGGAGCGTCGCCGAGCGCATGGCGAACGATCTGAAGTTCGGCACTGGGGGCACCGAAGTGCTGTCCGCCGCGGCCCGAACAGCTCACGTACACCGCGCCTGCAATGCGGCGTGCCGGATGCGGTGCGGCTTCTGCTTCGCCGGCAGCGACAGCACTCGCCACCGCCAGTGTTTGTTCTTCGGGCTCGAGCTCTTCGCGAATCTCGGCGCAGATGCGCATCAGGTCGGCGCGTGCGGCCTGCGCGTTGCGGCGGCAGAACGTGAGTCGCATCCCGGCTTCAGCCTGGTCGGCGATGGCAATGCCGCGACGCGTCGGATCGAGTCCGATGATGTGCCGCACCAGCACGTCGGAGCCGAGATCACCGGTGCGCCGAATGCCGTCGCTGCCCGCCGTGGCAAGGCCGATCAACGTATTGCGCACAGCATCGATGGCTTCCTGCGGCCGTTCGAGCGATACCTGCAAGTCGGCCAGCAGCACGTCGAGCGCCGGCTGACCGTCGAGCTTCAGCACCAGATTGCCGTCTGCCTCGGTGATCTCTCGTTCGCGTGCAGCGCCCGAGCGAATCGGCTGGCAGCCTTGCGTGACACGCGATACCAGTCGCACGCCTTCGCCGAAGACGACGCCCGACAAGCCACCTGAAAATACGCCGCTCGCCGCTCCGTGTCCACGGATGTTGCCGTTGCCACCGACTGCGAATTGCAGGGCACCGGCGCGGCCCGACGAGAGACCGCCGAACAGATAACCGGTGCTGGTGCGACCGGCCATTTCGGTGATCAACTCGGCGAGTTCAGGCGTGGCCGGGTCGGCATGAACCAGCGCTGTGTGCGCCTCGAAGCCGCTCATCTCGGCGCTGCCCAATGGCGCCACGCCGGAGAACACGCGGTATTGATCGCTCGGCAGCGCGCACAGCATCAAGCTGATGCCAGGCTCGTTGAAATACTCGGCGTTGTTGGCTGCGACGCCAATGCCGATGGTGCCGGACCAGTCGGTCACCTCCGGCAGCTCGGCACTCAAATGCGCCAGGATGTCTTGTGCATCGGCGCCGTAGTGATCGGTGATGTAGAGCAGCCCGAGCGTCGGCGACGACGCGTAGTCGGGCAAAGTCATTTGCGCTCGCAACTGGGCGAGCACGAGGCCGGCCGCCATGCGCCATTGCGGATGGGTGGCGTGACCGGTGGGAAACAGTTTCATGGGTTCATCGTTTTGCGACCGGGCGTCTGGGCGCCGCGGCGGGTTTCTCTGGGGATTTTCTGCCTGTCGCGCTGGTCTTGCGAGAGGCGGGCGATTTCTTCTTTGCGGCGAGCGGGCTGCCGGCTTTGGGTTTGGACTTGTCTGCGGCTTCGGCCGGCGACTTCGGCATGGCAGGCATCTTGAGTTGCGCTGCGTCGTGCAGTGCCGACGCAGCGATCTCCTGAAACTGCTGGGTGAGCGAGCCCCACCACTTCAACGGATCGACCACGCCGGCAGCGCCCGTAGGTTCGCCTTCGGCCTTCGCGTCGGTTTCGGCTTCTGCCTCTGCCTCTGCCTCTGCCTCTGCCTCTGCCTCGGGCTCCGAAGCCGCAGCTGACGACGATGGCGTAAAAAAAGAAGAGGCCGATGGCGACGCCGAGGCCTCGGCAGCAGGCGCAGCAGCCCGCGTGAACGCACTCGCGATGTCTTCCATCCGAACATTCATGCCGCGCAGGGTCGACAGCGTCATCTTCTGCACTTCGAGCGCCTGAATCGTGGCCTTGAGGGCGTGGCCGTTTTGTTCGAGCCAGTATTGAACCGTCTTCAGCTCCTGGATGCGCTTGTCCACCTCTTCGACACTCAGCGTGGGCGCCACCCAGCTCGACAACCCCGGCAGCGCACCACCAGCGCCGATACCGCCGCCGCCGCTGCCAGCACTGCCGGTAGCGAGGTTCTTCAGGAAATCGAAGCCGGGAACGAACTGGCTGAAGGCAAAGGGCTTGCTTGCATCGGTCATGGCAGGTGTCTCCTGGAGGTTTTTTGTGCCGTCAGCTTACTCCAGGGGACCGCGTTTTCAGCGTCAGTGCATGTGCTGCATCGGGGTGGCCGGAGCGCCTTCTGGTGCACCGACGGGCAGCTTCAGTTCCAGAGAAGTCTTCGCGCCTTTGGCGTCTTCGAAACGCAGCGTCACCGGCACAGATATGCCCTTGGGCAAGGCCGCTTTCAAGTCCATCAACATGACGTGATAGCCGCCTGGCTTGAGCTCTACCGTTTGACCGGCCGGCAGGTCGACGCCGCCCGGCACGGCGCGCATCTTCATGGTGTCGCCCTCCATCTTCATCTCGTGCACTTCTGCGACACCGGCTGCGGGCGTCGAGATGCCGACCAGCCGTGAGCCCGATGGCGAGGTCAGCTTCATGAAAGCGCCGGTGCCACTCTGCCCTGCCACCGACTGACGCACATAGGCATCCCGCACGTCGACAGTGGCAACGCCCGCCGCGACCACCATCAATTGCGCCGCCGGCGCCGCCATGCCGTCGGTCGACGTGCCGCTGGCCGGGACCTGAGCCCAATCCGTGCTGCCGACATCGCAGGTTTGCAGCACCTTGAACCAGAGTGGCCCCGGCGCGGCTGGCACCTTGCCGTTGAGCACGAATTCGGCGCGCTCTTTGCCCGGCAACGCGTTTTGCGGCGACTCGGCCGTCCAGCGCACCTCGGCCTCCCCTGCCGCATTGGCGGCAGCCCGCTGCACGTCGAGCTTCCAGCCGGCCCGTGGCTCGGCATTCGCCAGCATGAAGCCGACAGGCAGGCGCACGCCGATGCCAGTGGTCGCCCCAGCATCCTTGCAGGCATGGCCGACACGGAAGACCGCGCGGTAGTCGCTGCCTGCCGTCGCGCCGCCGAGGGGCAGCGTGACATGGGCCAGGGCGGCAGCGGTGCCGGTGAGCAATACGCAAGCGGTAATGGTTCTGAGGGCGGTCGAAGTGGTCATTGAGGAAGTCCTTTGGAGTGTGTGAGTCACAGGTCGAAGCGAAGTTCGGCCGTGTAGGTGCGCTGCGGGTACGGGTGGAAGTTCCAGTACTGGTAGTTGTTGGCGTTGTCGATGCCGAAGGCGGCCGACCATTGCTTGTCGATCTGGCAGCGGACGCGCAAATCGACGGTGAAGTACTTGCTGGCGCCGAAGTAGGCGAAGGCGTTTACGTCGCTGTTATCAAGGGCGGAATACTGCTTGCCGCTGTAGCGCGCTGCCACGGTAAAGGCCCATCGATCGTCCGGCTTGTACGTGGCGTACGCGGTGGAGCGCACGCGCGGCACGCGCGGCTGCCACTTGCCGACCGCTGCAGGAAACGCCGCATCGGCCACCGTCCTAGAGTTCGCGTAGGTCAGGCTGCCGCCGACATCGAGCCCTTTCATCAGCACGTCTTGCCCGGTGTACGCCAGCTCGACGCCGGTGGTGCGCACCTTGTCCACGTTCTGCACGCGAGAGACGGTCGATCCGGGGATCAGCTGGTTGAACAGCGCGTTCTTCGTCGTCTCGTGGAACAACGTAGCGCGCGCGGTGCCGTTGCCCAGGTCTTTCTCTAGAGACAGTTCACCGGTCCAAGACTTCTCCGGCTTCAGGGTTGGGTCGTTGATGAACGACAGCGCACCACCCGATGTCGCGCCATACAGCTCACCCACGGTCGGATAGCGCATCGCGCGCCCGACCGATGCCTTGAGCACCGTATCGTCGGTCAACTGATAGGCCAGCGCCGCCTTGGGCGACACGTCGGACTCGCTGCGTTTGGCATAAGGCAGCGTGCTGGCCACAGTGGTGGCCGTGAAGCCATCGGTCGCCTGCCAGTCCTCGTAACGCAGGCCCAGTACCGTCTTCCACTTCGGCGCGAAACGCCAGCTGTCCTGCACCCATGCGTTGAGTGTCTCGGTGCGGCCGCCGACATTGCTGACTTGCGACAGCGACCCAAGCGCCGGGCCGTCGACCCAACTGCCCCCCACATTGGACTTCTGGATGCCCAGCTTGTACGCATCGCGCCCGACACCGAAGTCGACGATGTGCGCACCGCCATCGCCTTGCGGGCGCCACGTGCCCTTGGCCGCCAGCGTGTTCCAGCCGGTGCGCCCGTCGCCCTGGTCTTGCAGCGTGCCGGCACCCCCGAAAGCGGCCAGCGGCAATGCGACGGTCGGTGCGCGCTGCTGGTCTTTCGAGTAGTCGTACAGGCTGGCCGACACCTCCCAGTCGAACACGCCCTGCGTGTGGCTCTTGACCGACAGGCCGTGCATGGTGTGGGTCTGGCTGTCGTTGGTCAGCGGAAAGGCCGTCGGCGCCAGCGTGAAACTGCGGCCGTTGATGTTGACCGGGCCGCTGTAGACCGGCAAGCCAGCCGCATTGTTCAGATAGCTGGCCGAGCGGCCCTCCGATGTGTTCTGCCAATAGCCCAGTGTGTAGCTGGCGGTGATGGTCGGCGTCAAGTCATAGGCCAACTTGATCTTGGCGTGGTCCTGGATCGTGTGATACGCCGTGCCGGTACCCAGGATGTACCACGGCGTGTTGGTGGTGTTCAGGCCGGCCACCGCGCCAGCGACGGGCGTGCCGCGCGCACCAGCCACGCCAGAGGCCAGCGTGGCTGTGGTGAAGGTCAGCGGCTGGCCATGGCTGTCGGTGCGGTTGATGTCGACCCACCACGACCACGGACCCTCGTTGTTCTCGCCGCTGCGACTCCCGAGCGATGCGCTGGTCTGCCAGCTGTTGAAGGTCTTGCTGGTGCTGTAGAGGTCGTTGGGCTGCGACGAGTAGCCCGCCTTGACGTGCGCTTCGAGCCTGGTCGGCATGCGCGTCACGAAGTCGACCACCGCACCCGCCGAGTTGCCCGGATAGGCGGCAGAAAAAGGCCCGTACATCACGTCGACCCGCTCGATCTCCTCGGGTGTGACGAGCCCCCAGCGCGGCGCGTAATTGGTGCCGTTGGCGATGCCATTGCCCAGGTAGTTCGACAGCAGGATGCCATCGGCATAGACAGCAGAGCGCGCACTGTTGCCGGTGCCGGAGGCGCGCGTCGACAGGATCGCGTGGTTGTAGTCGCCGATGTAGCGCTTGCGCACCAGCAGGCTGGGCAGGTACTTGAGCGCGTCTTCGCTGTCGGACGCGTTGATGCGGGTCTCGATCTCTTCTCGCGTCACGCCCTCGATGGTGGTCGGGATCTGCGTGGGCAGCGACGTCGGGCGGCCACCGGTGACGGTGACGACGCCGAGCGACTTCACGCGCTCGGGGGTTTCGTCCGCGGATGCTGCCGGTGCGGCGGAAGGTTTCGAGACAGGCACTGCGTTTTGCGCCAAAGCCGGCAACGCCGACCACGGGAACGCTGCGCCGAGCGCGAGCGAAAGAAGGGTCTTGTTCAAGTGAAATTCTCCACGTCGCCACGAAGCGACGCTCCATTGCAAGGAAGGCGGCGGCGCGGCACCCTCTCCGGGCGCAGCGCGCTACGACATCGACAAGAGGATCAGGAGAAAGCGGGCGGCGCGCGCGCCGGTGGCGGCGCGGCAGTGGCCGCGGCGATGCGCGCGGCCGGAATCGATTGCACCGCCCGGCCGAGCGGCAACGCAAGCGCGATGGCCGCGACCACCGGCAAAGGCGGCGGCGCACCAGCGATCATGCACAGCGGGCAATCCATGTGCATGCTGCCCAGGTCTTGCGCGCCATCGTCGGTTTGCACAACGACCTTGAACGCGCCCGCGCTCGAACACACCAGTTCCATCGCCTGCGGGTTGACGATGGGTGACGCGATGGCCACGCCGAGCGACAGCGCAAACCACGCCAGCACCAAGCGCGCAAGAAACTGCACGTGGAAGCGAGGGCGGCGCGGGGTGAACATCGGTTGCGATTATGGCTTGAGGCACACTCCGCTTTCCAGCGATCGAGACCTCTCATGCACACCATTTTTCATCTGGCCTTTCATGTGCGCGACCTCGATGTCGCCCGTCGCTTCTATGGCGGCGTGCTCGGCTGCACCGAAGGCCGAAGCACCGACACCTGGGTCGATTTCGACTTCTTCGGCCACCAGATTTCATTGCATCTGGGTGAGCCTTTCGCCACCACCAACACCGGCCGCGTTGGCGACGCGATGGTGCCGATGCCGCACTTCGGCCTGGCGCTCGAACTGCCCGACTGGAAGGCGATGGCAGCGCGGCTCGAAGCGGCGCAGACCGACTTCGTGCTGAAACCGCAGGTTCGCTTCGAAGGCCAGCCAGGCGAGCAATGGACCATGTTCTTTTGCGACCCGTTCGGCAATCCGATCGAGGTCAAGGGCTTTCGCTCGCTTGCCACTGTCTACGACAAGTGAAGCGCCGAACGATCGGACAAAGGCCGTATTCGTTGCGGCCGCGGGTTAGTCTTTTGCAGGATCGGTAGCGCTCGCCGCTGACGCCACAGCCTCGCTCGCCTCACCCGCATCCGCCAGCGACTTCGCCCCACGCCTGACCTTCGCCACAGCCACCTCCCCCGCCATCACGATCTCCTGATCGATCGCGCCGAACAGCGACTTGCCGTCCAGCCCCTTCATCTCGATCTTGATGGTGTCGCCAAACTTCATGAAATCGGTCGCGGGCGCGCCGTCTTGAATCGTCTCGATGCAGCGCTTTTCTGCAATGCACGAATAGCCCTTCGGCCAGTCCATGCGGCCGTCTTTTTCGACGCCCTTGTTGCTCACCGTGCCGCTGCCGACGATGCTGCCGGCGCGCACGTTGCGTGTCTTCGCGATATGCGCGATCAGTTGGCCGAAGTGAAAGGTCATCTCCGGTCCGGCGTCGCACAGGCCGACCTTGCGGCCGTTCCAGGTGCTCTCCAGCCGCAAGTGCACGCGGCCGTTTTGCCAGGCAGTGCCGATCTCGTCGAGCGTGACGGCCACAGGGCTGAATGCGGTGGCCGGCTTGCTCTGGAAAAAGCCGAAGCCCTTGGCGAGTTCGGCAGGAATCAGGTTGCGCAGGCTGACATCGTTGGCCAGCATCACGAGGCGAATGCCGTCGAGCGCCTGCTCGGGACTCGCGCCCATCTTCACGTCGCCGGTGACGACCGCGATCTCGGCTTCGAAGTCGATGCCCATCGATTCGCTGGGCACCGGCACCTCGTCCATCGGGCCCAGGAAGTCGTCGCTGCCGCCCTGGTACATCAGCGGATCGGCGTAGAAGCTTTCGGGCACCTCGGCGTTGCGGGCCTGGCGCACCAGTTCGACGTGGTTGAGGTAGGCCGAGCCGTCGGCCCATTGGTAGGCCCGCGGCAACGGCGCCATGCACTGCGCGGCGTCGAACGGAAACGCATGGCGTGCGCGGCCTTGGTTGAGCGCGTCGTACAGGTCCTGCAGCTGCGGGCTCATGAAGCCCCAGTCGTCGAGCACCTGCTGCAGCCGGCTGGCGATGCCGGTGGCGTAGTGGGCGAGCGTGAGGTCACGGGAGACGACGACCAACTGCCCGTCGCGGGAGCCGTCCTTCAGGGTGGCGAGTTTCATGATTGTGGCGGCTTGCTAATCTGGGAAACTGAAGAAACTGTCTTGGCGGCGGCAGTTTACCGAGTGAGCTCATGACACAAGGTGAACCTGCTGCCTTGCGCCCTACTCCATTCGTCATGTCGTCGTTGACCGCTCCTCCCTTGCCCGACCTGCCGCGGCCGCCCTGGCGCGCGCTGGTGGTGGTGACGCTGGCGGTCGCCCTCGTCCACCTCGCGCTGCTCGGACTGACGCCGATGGCCGTCGGCCCACAGCCGGCACCGCTGGCGGGCAAGTTCAGCACGCGGACCATCGTGATCGCGCCGCCGCCGAGTGCGGAGCCTGCTGCTGGTTCTGCTGCCACGCCCGCACAAGCAGCCACGCCCGCAGCAGCGTCCGCGCCAAAACCGGTACACCCACGCGCCGCGCGCACGATCACGCCGCCCAAGCCACGCGCGCCTGTCGAAACGCCGCGGCCACCACCACCGCCAGTAGAGATCGTGCCGCAGCCTGCCGTCGAACCCGTGATCGAGCCAGCGGCCAAGGCGCCGGCCGTCGAACCGACGCCCGCCGACACCACGGCTGCAACAGCACCGGAAGCCGCCGCCAGCGCTCCCGGCGGCTCCGGGGGCGCAGCCTCCGCAGGCAACGCCGGCAGCGGCACGAGCCCGCAAGGCGCCATGACCGGCCCGACGGCCTTGCGCGTGCCGGGTTCCGTGCAACTCGCCTTCGCCGTGACCGGCCAGCAAGGCGCGTCGCCGATGCAGGGGGTTTTTGGGCGGCTCGACTGGCTGCAGGACGGCAACGCCTACGACGCGCGCCTGGCGCTCACTTTTTTGTTCCGCACGCTGCGCACCCAGCACAGCAGAGGCGTGATCGGACCGACCGGTATCGAGCCGGAGCGCTTTTCGGACAATCGCAAAACCGAGGTCGCATCCCATTTCGTGCGCGACCAGGGCAAGGTGGTCTTCAGCAACAACGCGCCCAGTGTGCCTTTGCTGGCCGGCGCGCAAGACCGACTGAGCGTGGTGCTGCAGCTCGGTGCGATGCTGTCCGGCAATCCGGCGCGCTATCCGGCCGGCAGCGCCATTTCGGTCCAGACGGTCAGCTCGCGCGATGCGGAGATCTGGACCTTCAATGTCGAGGGCGAAGAGAAGCTGAGCCTGCCGGCCGGCGATTTCACGGTGCGCAAATTGACGCGCAGCCCGCGTCGCGAATTCGACGACCGGATCGAGTTGTGGCTGGCGCCGGACCTCGGCTACCTGCCCGTCCGCATCAAGCAAACCCAGCCCAACGGCGACTTCGCCGACATGCAACTGCGCGAACAACTTGCGATGAAGCCGCCAGGTTGAGCGCATATTGAGAACGATTCAGTGTGAGCTTGCGGGCCGGAAAGTCGCTCGAAAATCCTGTTTGTGCGATCCATTCTTGAAACTGGCGCGTTGATTGCTATCTAACCCCAATGAACGCTCTCGACATCCTCTCCAGTTCCGCCATGCACATGCTGTACGACTCGGACTCGTACGCCGTCGTGCACGTGCAGCCCACAGAGGGCGACAAGCCGCTGGCGCCGCACCTGCCGGTGCTGGCGCGCCACGGTTTCGAGATCGTCGACAAGCGCTCGGGCAAAGAGGTCTACCTCGACGGCTCGTGGGCCGAACTGTTCCAGCAACAAATCACTGCCTGGCAGATCAACACACCAACGCAGGAAGAAGTCGAAGACACGCTCGAGGGTTATGCGGAGCTGGCGCAGAACCCGGTGCTGGTTCATTGAGCATCGTCGATTCGGCGCCTGAGCCAGGATGGATTGGGCCGCGCGCTGCTTTCCTCGCTCGTCGCTAGTATTCGCAGATGCTTTCGCTCAATTCTTCGGCTCGTTTGTCCGCACTGCGGTTTCGATGGCTGGTCTCGTTGCGGACTTCCTCCCGTCCTTTGGTTGTCTCGCTCGGCGCCTCGTTGTTGCTTGCCGGCTGCTCGATGCTCCCCGGAGCTCCCAGTACCGTCGCTGCCGACGTCCCCATCGCACGTCGCATCGACGCTTTGATGCCCGCCGATGTCATCCTGCTGGGGGAGCAGCACGACGCGGCCGACCATCACCGCATCGAACGCGAGGCGGTGGAAGCGCTGGTGGCGCAGGGCAAGCTGGCCGCGCTCGCTATCGAGATGGCGGAAGAAGGTAGCGGCACGGTCAAGCTCCCGGCCGGCGCGACCGAAGCCCAGGTTCAGGACGCCTTGAAATGGAACGACAAGGCTTGGGGCTGGGACGACTACGGCCCGGCCATCATGGTGGCAGTACGCGCCGGCGTGCCGGTGGTCGGCGCCAACCTGCCGCTGGCTCGCATCAAGGACGCGATGGCCGACGTGTCGCTCGACGCGCAGCTCTCGGACAGCGGCCGCGAAACGCAGCAAGCGGCCGTCCGCGCCGGCCACTGCGACCTGTTGCCCGAATCGCAAATCGGCCCGATGACCCGCGTGCAGATCGGGCGCGACCGCGCCATGGCGCAGGCCATCGTCAAGGTGCGACAACCCGGCAAGACCGTGCTGCTCATCAGCGGCGCCGGCCATGCGACCAAGACGATCGGCGTGGCGCAGCATCTGCCGACCGATCTGTCGATCAGATCGATCCAGTTGCAGGCCGGCGGCGCAGGAAAGGCCAAGGGCTACGACGCGATCTGGATGACCCCGGCGCTGCCCGACAAGGACTACTGCGCCTCCTTGCGCAAGGGCTGACGGAAGCCGGTGCCGGCGCATTGGCCGCGCCGGCTTCCCCTCAGGCGAACTTCTTGATCGAATCCGCCAGCGTGTTGACCAGCGTGTCGATGTGCGATTTCTCGACGATGTAAGGCGGCGCGATCACCAGCACATCGCCCGCGGCCCGGACCAGCGATCCCTTGTGGAAGCAATCGAGAAAGACGTCGTAGGCGCGCTTGCCCGGGAGGCCGGCGATGGGCGCCAGTTCGACGGCGGCGGCCAGGCCCAGGCTGCGAATGCCGATGACGTTCGGCAGGCCTCTGAAGGCGCTGTGGAACGCGTCGCCCAGCACCGGGCCCATTTCGCCGGCGCGCGAAAAGAGCTGCTCTTTCTGGAACAGCTCGAGCGTGGCGATGGCTGCCGCGCAAGACACCGGGTGCCCGGAGTACGTGTAGCCATGGAAAAACTCGACCACGTGCTCCGGCGCGTCCGTCTTCATCAGTGCGTCGTAGAGCTTGTCGCGGCAGATCACGCCGCCCAGGGGAATGACGCCGTTGGTCACGCACTTGGCGAAGTTGAGCATGTCGGGCACCACGCCGTAGTAGTCCGCTGCAAAGTTGGTGCCCATGCGGCCGAAACCGGTGATGACCTCGTCGAAGATCAGCAGGATGCCGTGCTTGTCGCAAATGGCGCGCAGCTTTTGCAGGTAGCCCTTGGGTGGCAGGTACCAGCCCGCCGAACCCGCCACCGGCTCCACGATGATCGCGGCCACGTTGCTCGGATCGTGCAGCGGCAGGATGCGCGACTCGAGCTCGACCAGCGGATCTTCGTTCCACACCGGTTCCTCGTTATGGATGTAGGCGTGATTCACCGGATCATGGATAAAGCGCATGTGGTCGACGCGTGGCAAAAACGCCGATCCGAACACCTTCCGATTGCCCGGAATGCCGCCCACCGACATGCCGCCGAAACCAACGCCGTGGTAGCCCTTCTCGCGGCCGATGAATACGTTGCGATGGCCTTCGCCGCGCGCGCGGTGGTAGGCCAGCGCAACCTTCATCGAGGTGTCTGCCGCTTCGCTGCCCGAGTTGCAGAACAGCACGCGGTTCAGGTCGCCGGGCGCCATCGCGGCGATCATTTCTGCGGCCTTGAACGCCTTGTCGTTGCTCACCTGGAAAGCCGTGGCGTAGTCGAGCGTGTCGAGTTGCTTCTTGATGGCTTCGTTGATCGGTTTGCGGTTGTGCCCCGCGCCGACGCACCAAAGCGACGAGATGCCGTCGATGACTTTCTTGCCGTCGTGCGTGGTGAACTCCATGCCGTCGGCCGCGACGAACACGCGCGGGTCTTTCTTGAAGTGCCGGTTGGGCGTGAAGGGCAACCACTGGTTGTCCATGTTGAAGTCGCTATAGGCCATGAAACGCTCCCGATGTTGACGCGTGGTGAATAAGGCCGCCGGGCAGACCCGCGGCGCAGGGAAATCATTTTGCGACAATCACGCCCCTGATGACCATGCCCGCCTACATCCTCACTCTCTCCTGTCCCGACCGCACCGGCATCGTGCATGCCGTTTCAGGCTTTCTGCTCGAGCGCGGCGGCAACATCGAGGAGGCGGCGCAATTCAACGACCCGACCACCGGCCTCTTTTTCATGCGGGTTCGATTCGCCTGCAGCGATCACCCGGAAGCCGCACTGCGCGAGCAACTCATGACCTTTGCCGGAGGGTTCGGCATGCACTGGCAATTGCACGCCGCCGCCGAACCGATGAAGACGGTCATTTTGGTGAGCAAGGACGGCCACTGCCTTAACGATTTGCTGTTTCGCTGGAAGAGCGGCCTGCTCGCCATCGACGTGCGCGCCATCGTCTCGAACCACCGCGATTTCTATCAACTGGCCGCCAGCTACAACGTGCCCTTTCATCACATCCCGATGACGGCGACGACCAAGGCGCAGGCCGAGGCCAGGCAGATGGAAATCATCGAGGCCGAGGGCTCCGAACTGGTGGTGCTGGCGCGCTACATGCAGATTTTGAGCAACGATCTTTGCAAAAAGCTGTCGGGCCGCGCCATCAACATCCACCATTCGTTCTTGCCGAGCTTCAAGGGCGCCAAGCCCTACTACCAGGCGCACGACCGTGGCGTGAAGCTCATCGGAGCGACCGCCCACTACGTGACCGCCGACCTCGATGAAGGCCCCATCATCGAGCAGGACGTGACCCGCGCCGACCACACCGATACGGTCGAAGCGCTGACGGCACGCGGCCGGGATACCGAAAGCCAGGTGTTGGCGCGCGCCGTCAAATGGCACAGCGAACATCGCGTGCTGCTCAACGGACACCGGACAGTAGTCTTCAAGTAGCAGAGCTCGGCATCGTGACGTAGAGTGGCTGAATGAACGCTCCCGTCACGCCCACTCAGCACGATCTGCTTCAGAAATCCGAGCGCCAATCGCAGGTGGTGCGCGCGCTGCAGGCGCACCTGCCATCGCATGCGCTGATCTGGCACGACGAAGACACCACCCCGTATGAATGCGACGGCCTCACGGCGTACCGGGCGCGGCCGCTGGTGGTCGCATTGCCGGAAACCGAGGCGCAGGTGGCGGCGTTGCTCAAGACCTGCCATGCGCTCGGCGTGCCGGTGGTCGCACGCGGCGCCGGTACCGGCCTTTCGGGTGGCGCCATGCCCGACACCATGGGCGTCACCCTGTCGCTCGCCAAGTTCAACCGCATCGTGAAAATCGATCCGGTGAGCCGCACCGCCATCGTGCAATGCGGCGTTCGAAACCTGGCCATCAGCGAGGCGGCGGCGCCATTCAACCTCTACTACGCACCGGATCCGTCGAGCCAGATCGCCTGCACCATCGGCGGCAACGTGGCCGAAAACTCGGGCGGCGTGCACTGCCTGAAGTACGGGCTGACACTCCACAACGTATTGCGCGTGCGCGGCTTCACCTGCGAGGGCGAGGCCATCGAGTTCGGCGGCGAGGCGCTCGACAGCCCGGGGCTCGACCTGCTGGCACTCGTCATCGGCAGCGAAGGCATGCTGGCCGTCACCACTGAAGTCACCGTCAAGCTGGTTCCCAAGCCGCAACTGGCGCGCTGCATCATGGCGAGCTTCGCTGAGTTGCGCAAAGCCGGCGACGCGGTGGCCTCCGTCATTGCAGCCGGCATCATCCCGGCCGGGCTGGAGATGATGGACAAGCCCATGACCGCCGCGGTCGAAGGCTTCGTTCACGCCGGCTACGACCTCGACGCCGCCGCCATCCTGCTGTGCGAATCCGACGGTACGCCCGAAGAAGTCGAAGAAGAAATCGGCCGCATGACGGCGGTGCTGCGCCGCTGCGGTGCCACCGCCATTTCAGTCAGCGCCAACGAAGACGAACGCCTCAAGTTCTGGAGCGGCCGCAAGAACGCTTTTCCGGCATCGGGCCGCATCAGCCCCGACTACATGTGCCTGGATTCGACCATTCCACGCAAGCGGCTGGCCGACATCCTGCTGGCCATTCAGCAGATGGAAATCAAATACAACCTGCGCTGCTGCAACGTGTTCCATGCGGGTGACGGCAACCTGCACCCGCTGGTGCTGTTCGATGCCAACGACCCGGACGAGCTTCACCGCTGCGAACTGTTCGGTGCCGACATCCTGGAGACCAGCGTCGCGATGGGCGGCACCGTGTCTGGCGAGCACGGCGTGGGCGTCGAAAAGCTCAACAGCATGTGCGTGCAGTTCACCGCGGCTGAAAACGAGATGATGTTCGGTGTCAAGCGTGCGTTCGACCCGGCCGGCTTACTGAACCCCGGCAAGGTGATCCCGACGCTGCAGCGCTGCGCGGAGTACGGCAAACAGGTGTTCCGCGCTGGCAAGACACTGCCTTTCGCCGACCTTCCGCGCTTCTGAGAGCGGTCGGATGCAAGGCTTGCGCGGACTGGCGTGGTTGCTGGTGTTCCAGTCGATCGGCGAGGCGGTGTCGCGCGGCTTGTCGTTGCCGCTGCCGGGGCCGGTGCTCGGCCTCATCCTGCTGTTGATCGCGTTGCGGTTTCCGCTGGTGCGCGAATCGGTCGGCGAGTGCGCCAACTTCTTGCTGTCGCATCTTTCGCTGCTGTTCGTGCCGGTGGGTGTCGGCGTGATGACGCACCTGTCGTTGTTGAGCCAGTACGGCGGCCGCATGCTGGTCGTCATCGCAGTGTCGACCTGGATCGGCCTCGCGGTGACGGCGCTGGTCTTGTACTGGCCCGACCGGCGTCAGACTGTCGACGACGACGCGCTCAAAGTCACGGAGAGCTGACATGCCGCGCTTCGTCGAACTCTGGATCTATCTCTCCGCCACGCCGCTGTTCGGGCTCACTGCCACGCTCGTGGTCTATCTGCTGGCACAAGCCGCGTACAGCCGACTGGACAACGCGCCGTGGGCCAACCCGGTGCTGTGGTCGGTGGTGGTGATCGCCTGCGGGTTGCTTGCGACCGGCATCGACTACCCGACCTACTTCGCAGGTGCGCAATTTATTCACTTCCTGCTCGGACCTGCCGTCGTCGCGCTCGCCTGGCCGTTGTGGTTGCGTCGCGCCGAATTGCGCGAACGCTATGGGCGGCTGCTGCTGGCTGCCTTGCTCGGTGGCGCCGCGGCCAGCGGGTCCGCGCTGCTGATGGGCTGGGCGGTGGGGCTGCCGCACGACGTGGTGCTATCGCTTGCACCCAAGTCGGTCACTGCGCCGGTCGCGATGGGCATCGCGGAAAAGATCGGCGGCATTCCGGCGTTGTCGGCGGTGTTCGCGGTGCTGACCGGGATGATCGGCGCGCTTTCGGGCAAGTACCTCTTCGATGCGTTGCGTATCGCGACCACGTCACGCGGTTGGGCCGCGCGTGGCTTCGCGCTCGGCACTGCGGCGCATGGCATCGGTGCCGCCCGGGCACTGCATGTCAACGCAGATGCGGGTGCCTATGCGGGCTTGGCGCTCGGCCTGCAAGTGGTGCTCGCGGCGCTGCTGATGCCATTGGTCTTCAAACTGCTCTGAACATAAAAACGCCCGCCTCTTAATGCGGTAAAGCTTGCGGTCAAGGTTGCAGTTCGCGCACGTCGACCGCCTCGGCCATCGCTGCATAGCCGGCATCGCTGGGGTGCAAGTGGTCGCCGCTGTCGTACTTCGGATTCAGTGCCACCGCATCCTTGCGATCACGCAGCGCGACGTCGAAATCGACCACGCCAGCGATGTTTTGGCGACCTCGAATCCATCGGTTCAACGCCTGCCGGGTCGCTTCGTTTTCAATCGACCAGTAACCCGATCCCTTGAACGGCGTGACGGTGCCCAGCAGCACCTTGACGCCCTGCGTGCGCGCGGCGTCCATCAGCCGTTGCAGGCCCGCAGTGAGCTGGTCGACGCTGACCGGCGCGGCACCCGGCAAACTGCTCAGGCCGATGTCGTTGGTGCCTATCAGGATGATCGCGTGCGTCACGCCGCTCTGCGACAGCACGTCGCGATCGAAGCGGTCGAGCGCCTTCTGCCCGATGCCGTCGGTGAGCAGGCGGTTGCCGCCGATGCCGACGTTGATGACGCTCGCGACGCTGGCGGTTCTTGCCGTAGCGCCGGTCTCGATGGCGCCTCCCGGCTGCGCGCGCAGCCGCTGGCCGAGGCGCGTCGGGTAGCTGCCGTCGGTGCCGCTGACAGCGCCCACGCCATACGTGATCGAGTCACCGATCGCAACGACCACGGGCGGTGTCGATGCCGACGCCCCGGTCGTCTCCCGCGCCACATCGATGCCGGTCACGAAGTGACCCCAGGGCGATACGACGGCGCCCTTCAGTTTCGCGGTGCCGGTCGCGTCGCCGGGCACCAGCCAGCTCAGCGGCGCGGGGCCCGTGTACGCCGTTGCGGCACGCGTCTCTGCATCGATGTATGCACTGACCGCTAGCGGCTGTCGCGGCGTGACGGTGAGGCGCACTGCATCGCTCCATACCTGGTCACCGGGTGCGACGGTGGCGTCGCGCTGCCCCATGAAAAGCAGCGGCCGAATGGACCCGGGCGACAACGCGTCACCGCCCGTGCCGCGGGCCACACTCGCAGCCGCGATGTGCAGCGGCGCGGTGCCGAACGCATTCGAAAAACGCACGCGCACCGAGGTGCCGCCGGCTGCAGGGTCGACACGCACACGGACCGTTTGATCGTGCAGCGTCAGTGCGGGCGGCGTCGCGATGCCGGGCACTGGAGACGGCTCGTTGTAGTCGCGGGCGGCGACTGCCCAACTGGCCGTCCAGCGAGGGGCATTGTCTGCAGCATGCGCAGCGGCGAACGGCAAGACAGCCGTTGTGGCGAGGAGGGACGCGAGGAGGGACGCGACGACAGCCGCCTGCCATGGCCGTCGTCGCGACGGCAAAAGGAACGAAATCGAACTCATGCGGGCAAAGTGGCTCAGTGTAGAGAGCCATCATGACCGCATGACGGGTCGGGAGATCGGCCGCCATGCGAAGGTGTTACCAGGTGTCGACGTAAGGCGTGGCCTCGCGCACCCCTCGCGATCCCGATTCGAGCCCGCGCACCAGCCAGCTGCGCGTGTCGGCCGGGTCGATCACCGCATCGATCTCCAGCGTCTGCGCCATGTTGATGGCTTCACCATTCGCGTACTGTTGCGCCACCAGTTGCCTGAACAGCGCATCGCGCTCCGCGCCTTCGGCCACCGCACCGAGTTCCTTTCTGAAGCCGAGCCGCACGGCGCCTTCGAGCCCCATCGCGCCGAACTCGCCGGTCGGCCACGCCACGGTGAACACCGGCGCATCGAAACCGCCAGCCGTCATCGCCTGCGCACCGAGCCCATAGCCCTTGCGCAGCACGACCGCGAAGTACGGCACGCGCAGGTGCGCCGCCACCATGAACATGCGGCACACATGGCGCACTTGCGCTTGCGCTTCGATCTCGGGTCCGACCATGAAGCCAGGGGTGTCGCAGAGCGCGACGATCGGCAATCCGTGCGCGTTGCACAGTTGCATGAAGCGCGCCGATTTGTCGGCAGCCTCCACATCGATGGCGCCACCGAGATGCTGCGGGTTGTTCGCCATCAACCCGATGGGCCGACCTTCGATGCGCGCCAGCCCCGTGACGATGCCGACGCCGAAGCCGGCGCGCAATTCGAGCAACGAACCGGTGTCGGCCACGCCGCGCATCGCCGCGCGCACGTCGTACACGCGCAGGCGGTTCTCGGGCACGACCTGGCGCAAGGTGCGCGGGTCGGCGCATTGCCAGTCTTGGGTCGTGCCCTGAAAGTACGCGAGGTACTGCTTCGCCGCCGCGACGGCTGCGGCCTCGTCGTCGACCAGGATGTCGATCACGCCGTTCTTCGACTGCACGCCACTCGGCCCGATCTGCTCCGGCGAGAAAGTGCCGAGGCCCCCGCCTTCGATCATGGCTGGCCCGCTCATGCCGATGTTGCTGGCCTTCGTTGCGATGATGACGTCGGCACAACCGAGCAAGGCAGCGTTGCCGGCAAAGCAGCGCCCATGCACGATGCCGACGACAGGCACCTTGCCCGACAGGCCCGCGAACTGGCTGAAAGTGTGATTGTTGAGGCCGGCCACGATGGGCATGTCGGTGTCGCCCGGCCGGCCGCCGCCGCCTTCGGCGAACAGCACCACCGGCAACTTGAGCCGGTGCGCGATCGACAGCATGCGATCGGTCTTCTGGTGGTTGCGCATGCCCTGCGTGCCGGCCAGAACGGTGTAGTCGTAGGCCAGCACTGCGCAGCGCGACTTCTCCGCGCCGAACTGCTTTGCGTTGACGCTGCCGATGCCGGTGATCATGCCGTCGGCCGGTGTGTTGGCGACCAGGTCTTCAAGCGTGCGGCGGCGTGTTTGCGCTGCGATGGCGAGCGCACCGTATTCGATGAAATTGCCCGGGTTCTCGACGGTCTCGCAGAGGTCCGCGATGTTGGCGCGAGCAGTGCGACCGCCCTGCGCTCGGCGCTTGGCGACTGCCGGGCCGCGATTGGCATCCAGCGTCGGCGCGTGACGGTCGATCACCTTTTGCAGATCGGGGCGGAGGGTGTCGAGGTCTTGCGTGGCGCCTGCAACGGCCTGCACTGCCTCGGAGTCCATCGCTTCGAGCTGCACCAGCGACTGGCCTTCGACAAGATAGTCGCCCGGCGCCGCACGCAGTGCAACGACACGGCCCGCGAAGGGCGCGTGCAGCAGATGCTCCATCTTCATCGCTTCGAGCACGCCGATCTGCGCACACAGAGGCACCACGTCGCCCACGACCACGTCGAATTGCACGAGCTTGGCGGGCATCGGTGCGCGGACCATCGATGCATCTCGTTTTTCGTGCTGTGCCGCAGTGGCCATGCCTTCTATTGGCGGCTCGACTGGAGCAACTGCGTGATCGATGTGCGACGCGTCGGCCAGCAGTTCCACCAGATGTTCTTCGACGAAACGCGTGTGCACTGCTTGCGTCGCGAACTCTGGCCGTGCGGCCAGAGCGCGCAACAGCGAAAGATTCGTGGCAAGCCCATCGATGCGGCATTCGTCCAGCGCGCCGAGCGAACGTCGCAACAGGTCTGCGAATTTTGGCGATGACGAATGCACGATCAGCTTGGCGAGCAGCGTGTCGTAGTGCGGCGATGGCGCGAGGCCGACATAGCCGTGCGTATCCACGCGTACGCCCGGTCCTGACGGAAGATCGAAGCGCGTCAGCGTGCCGCCCGACGGCCCTGCATTGCCCTGCGCATCCAGCGTCTCGGCATTGATGCGCCACTGCACTGCAAAGCCACGCTGCGGGACAATTCGATCGGGCGCAATGCCGAGGTCGTGCAACGATGCGCCGCTCGCGATATCGAGCTGCAGCTGAACCAGATCGAGCCCGGTCACCGCCTCGGTCACCGTGTGCTCGACCTGCAGCCGTGGATTGGCCTCGATGAAAACAAAGGACAAGGTCGTCGATTCGGCATCGACCAGAAACTCGAAGGTGCCGAGGCTGCGATAGCCGACCGCCTTCGAAATCCGAAGTGCAGCCTGCGTGATCTGCTCGCGCAGTGCTTCGGGCAGAGAAGGACTCGGCGCGATTTCGACCAGCTTCTGGAAACGCCGCTGCAAGGTGCACTCGCGCTCCCCCAGGCTCGCGACCGATGTACCGTCGCCGAGCACCTGCACCTCGATGTGGCGCGCGTTGCGCATCAGGCGCTCGACGTAAACACCCTCGACGCCGAAAGCCGCTCTGGCTTCCGACGTACAGCGAGCGTAAGCCTCGGGCAGATCGTCCGCGTTCAACACCGTGCGCATGCCGCGGCCCCCGCCACCGCCGATGGCTTTGAGCATGATCGCGGCACCCAGCGCCTGCTGCTCCGCGAAGAAGCTCCGCGCCTCCGCCAAAGTGACGGCACCCGCGCTGCCCGGCATCACCGGCACATCGCACCGCATGGCCAGCGCCCGCGCGCGCGCCTTGTCGCCGAACAGCGCGAGCTGCTCGGGCGTCGGGCCGATGAAGGTCAGGCCGGCTTTCGCGCAGGCCTCTGCGAAGTCCGCCCGCTCGCTCAGGAAGCCGTAGCCCGGATGCACCGCGTCGCAGCCATGCGCACGCGCGACGGCGATGAAACAGGCGATGTCGAGATACGCGGCCGGCCCCGTCGCATCGAGCGCCACCGCCGTGTCGGCCAACCTCGCGTGCAAAGCCGCCGCATCGTCCTGCGCATGGACCGCGACACTGGCAATGCCCGAATCGCGCATGGCGCGCACCAGCCGAACCGCGATCTCGCCGCGGTTGGCAATCAATACCTTCTTGAACACTTCGATCCTTGTCTTTGGGCAGGCACCGTCGTTCGCGTGTCTTCTGCAGTCCCCATGGCGTCTTTGTCAGGGTTATCGATAGAGGCGAGTGCTTGCCTTGCCCGCACGGTGCTTCAACAATCCTACTGATGGGTATAACTTCGGGAACAGCGTCGGCAACACAGAGCAAACCCTTTGCCGCCACAGGCCGACAGCGCGCCGCCACGCAACGCACCGACCAGCAACGCGAGCGCATCCTTCAGGTCGCAGCGCAGCTCTTCGCAGACCAGGGCTACGCCAACACGACGATGGCGCAGATCGTGCGCGCGCTCGGCGTCACCAAGCCCTTCGTCTACTACTACTTTCGCGACAAGCAGGAGATCTTCGAGACGCTGTCATGGCGCCCAGCCGTCGATTGCCTGACGGCGATGGACTTCCCCGCGGACGATCGCCGACGTGCCGTGGTCAAGGTGATGGAGGGCATCGAGCGGTTGATCCGCCTGACCATCGCGCATCACCCCTGCGCGTTCTTCGCCTACCGTGAGCCACAGGTCTATCGGCCTGAATACCGGGCCGCAGCGCTCAAGCTGGCGCACCATTTCTACGACCGCATGTGTCCGCTGCTCGAAGAGGCGCGCAATGACGGCGACCTCGATTTCGGCGATGCCAAGATCACCGCGCTGGCCGCTTGCAGCCTGCCCGGCTTTTGCTACACCTGGTACCGGCCCGACGGGCGCCTTTCGACCGACGAAATGGTGCGCACGCTGTGCAGCTACGCGTGGCGCGTGATCGGCCTGCGCTAAGGGAATACCCCGCCACGTCGCCCCTCGTGGTGGTCCCAATACTCCGGGAGTCATTTCGACCCGAAAAGCAAGTCTCTGCAAGACTCCAACAAGGCTCCCCATGGCAGGCAACAACGCGCTCTATCCGATTCCCCATCCGGCCAAGAAGCCCTTCGTCGGCAATCTGTTGTCGATCGATTCCGCGTCCCCCGTGATGGACATGTGGCGCATCGCCCAGGAGCTGGGCGGCATCTATTGGCTCGACATGCCGGGCATGCCGGTGATCGTGGTGTCGTCACCTGCACTGGTCGACGAGCTGTGCGAAGAAGCGCGCTTCGACAAGAGCACCAAGGGCGCGTTGCGGCGCCTCCGTGCCGCGTCGCACGGACTCTTCACTTCCGACGCGCACGAGGCTACCTGGAGCAAGCCGCACAACATCCTGCTGGCCAACTTCAGCCAGCGCGCGATGCAGGCCTACCACCCGATGATGCTGGACATCGCCGAGCAACTCGTCACCAAGTGGGAGCGTCTCAACTTCGACGACGAGGTCGACGTCACGCGCGACATGACCGCGCTGACGCTCGACACCATCGGCCTGTGCGGCTTCGGCTATCGCTTCAACTCGTTCTATCGCGAGGGCTTTCATCCCTTCGTCGATGCGATGGTTCGCACGCTCGAAACGGTGCAAGACCGGCGCGGTTTGCCGCTCGAAGAGTTCATGATGAAGAAGCAGCTTGCGCAGCAGCGCAAGGACATCCGCTACATGCACACGATGGTCGAGGACATCATCAAGGAGCGGCGCGAGAGCGGCGCCGACATCGCCAGCAAGCCCGATCTGCTGAGCTACATGATCGCCGGCGTCGACAAGAAGAGCGGCGAGAAGCTCGACGACAAGATGATCCGCGACGAGTGCATCGAGTTCCTGATCGCGGGCCACGAGACGACCAGCGGATTGCTGTCTTTCGCGACTTACTTTCTCATCAAGAATCCCGACGTGCTGGCGCGGGCGCAGGCCGAAGTCGACAGCGTGTTCGGTACCGATCTCACGGTGCGGCCGACCTATGCGCAGGTGAATCGGCTGCAGTACGTGCTGCAGATATTGAAGGAGTCGCTGCGGCTGTACCCGACCGCGCCGGCCATCTCGATGCGCGCCAAAGAGAACACCACCATCGGTGGCAAATACACGATCCACAAGAAGAACATGGTCATCATGCATGCGCTCGCACTGCATCGCGACAAAGGCATCTGGGGCGAGAACGCCGACCAGTTCAATCCCGAGCACTTCACCCGCGAAGCCGAGCGCACCCGCCCAGCCAATGCGTTCAAGCCCTTCGGCAACGGGCAGCGCGCCTGCATCGGTCGCCAGTTCGCCTTGCAGGAAGCCGTGCTCACGCTCGGCATGGTGATCCAGCGCTTCAAGCTGATCGATCACACCGACTACCAGTTGAAGGTCAAGGAGGCGCTGACGATCAAGCCTGAAGGCTTCAAGATCAAAGTCGAGCCGCGCGACCCGATGGCGTTGCGCAGCCGGCCCGGTGCGGCGCTGGCGGATGCTGCTGCATCGGAAGTCGCGGGTGCGCTGGCAGTGCCGATGACGACGCGCGGCGCAAGGCACGGTACATCGTTGCTGGTGCTGCATGGCTCCAATCTCGGCTCTGCAGAAGACCTCGCGAGGCAGCTCGCGCAGGCCGGAGAAATGCGCGGCTTCTCCACCACCATCGCATCGCTCGACGACTATGCAGAGCGCTTGCCGGCCAACGGTGCGGTGGCGATCGTCAGCGCGTCGTACAACGGCACCGCGCCAGACAACGCCGTCGAGTTCTGGCGCTGGCTCGATGCAGCCGACGACTCGTTGAACGGCGTGAGTTACAGCGTTTTCGGCTGCGGCAACACCGACTGGGCATCGACGTACCAGGCGGTGCCGCGGCGCATCGACGAGAAGCTGGCGCAGCTCGGCGCCGAGCGCATCCATGCGCGTGGCGAAGGCGATGCGCGCGAAGACATGGACGGCGCCTTCCAGGATTGGGCCGACGCGTTGTGGCCGGTGCTCAACACCCGCTTCCACATCGAGGCCGACGCGAACGCAGCGAAGGCCAAAGCGCTCTACACGCTCGAAGAGTTGCCGCCGCCGCAGACCAGCGGGCTGGTCGAATCCCTCGGTGCGGTGGCGCTGCGCGTCATCGTCAATGATGAGTTGCAGACCACGACCGGCGCCACGCCGTCCGACCGCTCGACCCGCCACATCGAACTCGCACTGCCGGAAGGCGTCGGCTATCGCGCCGGTGACCATTTGAGCGTGGTGCCGCGCAACAGCCCCGCCCAAGTCGAGCGGGCGATGAAGCGCTTCGGCCTGTCGCGCGACGCGCACGTTCGGCTCAAAGCCGCCACCGGGCGCAAGGCGTTCTTGCCAGTCGATGAAGTGATCGCGGTCGAGCGGCTGCTCGGCGACTATGTCGAACTGCAGGACGTCGCCACGCGCAAGCAGATCGGCACCATGGCAGAGCACACCCGTTGCCCGGTGACGCAGAACGCGTTGGGCGCGAGCATAGGCGGGGACGAAGCAGCAGCGGCTCACTACAAGAGCGAAGTGCTGATGCCGCGCAAATCGGTGCTCGATCTGCTGGAGGAATTTCCGGCGTGCGAGCTGCCGTTGGCGGTGTATCTCGAAATGCTGTCGCCGCTGTCGCCGCGCTACTACTCAATCTCGTCCTCGCCCAAAGTCGACGCGTCGCGCTGCAGCGTGACGGTCGGTGTGGTGAGTGCGCCTGCGCGATCGGGGCGCGGCACTTTCGAGGGTGTGTGCTCCAACTTTCTCTCGCGCGCCAAACCCGGCGACACGGTGCATGGCTTCGTCCGTGCGACCACCGCGGACGGCTTCGGCCTGCCTGACGACGCGAGCAAGCCGGTCATCATGATCGGCCCCGGTACCGGGCTGGCGCCGTTTCGCGGCTTCTTGCAGGAGCGTGCTGCGCAGAAGGCCAAGGGCACGGTGATCGGTGATGCGATGCTGTTCTTCGGCTGCCGGCATCCCGAGCAGGACTTCATCTACGCGGATGAATTAAAGGCATGGGCAGAGAATGGCCTGGTCGACTTGCACACCGCGTTCTCGCGGGCCGGAGGGCGCAAGGCCTATGTGCAGGACCTGATTCGCGAGCAAGCCGGCTCAGTCTGGAAACTGATCGAGGCTGGCGCCACGGTGTACGTATGTGGCGACGGCTCGCGCATGGAGCCCGATGTGCGCCGTACTTTGAGCGACATCGCACGCGAGCATGGAGAGGACAGTGCGACGTGGATGGCCGGGATGCTCGCCCAGCAGCGCTACGTGCTGGATGTCTGGGCAAGTAACTAACTGGCCCAGGCAAACGGAACGCGCTAAGTTCTATCGGGATTGGGGTAGACCAGGGGCCCGAGCAGCGTGCGGTTGAATGGCTTCCACTGTCCTTCAGGCTGCGACAGGCGATCTGCCAGCGCGTACATCACCGCAGGATGCGCACCGAGGCCGATGTGGCTGGCGATCACCTCGATGTTTTCCGACTGCGGGCCGGTCTTCTCAAGACTGCATTGCCATGCCACCACGCCATCGGTGCGGCTGAAAATCGAAGTGGTCGGTACCGGAGGCGTTGGGCTGACGTACTTCATGCGCTTGGGGTCGTGCGAGCTTTGGCCGCTCACGCCTTCGTACACGCGCCATGCATTGGTCGCACGCGGGCTGCCAGAAAACGGACTGCCCAGCGTGATGACATTGCGCACGAGTTCAGGATGTGCCGATGCCAGCAAACGGGCATACACGCCGCCGAGGCTCCAGCCGACGACGCTGACCTTCTGGCCGTTCTTGCCGTGCAGTTCTCGCAGCAACTTGACCATGCCGGCCTCGACACCTGCGCGCGGTCCCATATTGCGTCCGAGACCCCATCCATGCGCGTCGTAGCCGCGGCTTTCAAGGTAGCGGCGCAGGATCCCGGTCGAGGTGTCACTGGCGACCAGGCCCGGGAGCACCAGCACCGGATGGCCATCTCCGCGCGGCGTGAGTTGCAGCAGAGGCCACATGGCGATGCCGGCGCCCGTCTCCCAAAGCGCTCGGACTTCCGCCAGCAGCAGCAGGCGCGACGGCGGCTTGATTGCTTCCTGGCGGCTTGGGTCGATTGCAGCTTGGGCGGCAACGGTCATGTGATCTCTCCTTGTCTAAATTGTTGTCTAAACTGATCTTGGCGGGTGTCTCGGGCCGTGGGACAACAGGCCCATTTATCCGAGGTATTTGCCGCGCAGGTAATCAAGGTAAGCCCTGGATTCGCTTGAAACGTAAGGCGAAACCAGCGTAAGCGTGTAGAAAGCCGCAAGCCCGGGGTCGGCCTTCGCCAAGGCATCGCGCCCCGGCACCAGCCGCTCGAACGACAACCAGCAAGTCGTGGTGAAAACCATCTGCAGCGCGAGGATTCGGGCCTGCTCGGCGCTGGTCTCGATCACGCCTGACGCCACCAACCCCTCGCACAGCGCCTGCGCTGCGACCAGGTTGTGCGCGGTGAGGTCTTGCGCCCGCTGGCCGAGCAACGGGTACTCGCTCGAAAGGAAAGCCATGTCGCGATAGATGAACCGGTACTCGTTGATGGCCTCGAAACGCAGGTGCAGCGCGAGCCAGAGATCGTCGATGGCGGTAATCGAGGTCGACGAAGTGTTCAACGCTTCGAGCCGTTGCTCGAAACGCCGGAACAGCCATTCGACGATGAGCGCCTTGGCCTTGAAGTGATAGTGCAGGTTGCCTGGACTGATGCCGAGTTCGGCCGCGATTTTGTGGGTCGACACGGCAGCCAGACCTTCTGCGTTGAACAGCGCGAGGCTGGTCAGCAGAATGCGGTCGCGTGTGTTGGGACTTGCCACAGGTGAGGAGACAGCCGCCGCGATGCTGACGAGTTCAGCGCCTGCGCCGGGATGGCGAGGCGGGCGTCTTTGCCGCGGTGCGAACCGAACGATCAGCCCCACCGATTCGATCGAGTTGCTCGCGAAGTTCGCGCACCTCGTCTCGCAGCGCCTGGACTTCTTGCGGTGTCGGCATGCCGAGCCGCTGCAACGCCGTTGCCACGCGTTGGTCGAAAACGTCTTCGAACTTGCGGATGCCGAAGCTGTCGAGGCTCGGGAAGCCGCGGCCCGGTACGGCATCGCTTTTGGGCTGGATGCCGAGCAGACCTTCGATGACGTTGGTCTGGCGCTTGACGACATCGTCGCGAACGTTGCCGAGCGCCTTCAGGCCCGCACGCAGCAAGACTTCCGCCTTGCCGGGTTTCGCCTTGGGTGCAGGTGCAGCTATGGATGCAGCGGCTATTGCGGCAGGGCCAGCAGGTTTGCCGGCAGCGGCCCGCTTTCTGACAACGGGGGCCTTGGGCGCAGCAGCCTTTTTGGCAGGCGCCAGTTTTGGAGTCGGCGCCCTGGTCACCACCTCAAGCTGCCTTGCGAACAGCGCGACGGACCGGCTTTGCAGCGGCGCGGACCTTGGCCTTGGCGGTGCGAACGGCCTTCGGCAGATCGACACCGCTCAAGCGCACTTCGATCTGCTTGGCGCCCTCGACGATCTTGTCGGCGATTTGGGCGGAGACGTTGGCGATCGGCAGGTTGAAGGCGTTCAGCGTCTTGAACATCGACGTGGCGACCGGCGATTCGATCTGCGCAGCGCGGCCGGCGACCGATTCGATGCCGTTGGTGCTGGCAGCAGCGACACGGTCCATCAGCGCGACGACGCGGCTGGTGTCGATGTCGAGGCGGTTGGCCAGGAAGCCAGTGACCTTTTGGGCTGCAGCAAAGCGCGCAGACAAGCGCGAAGCCGCGCCGCCAAGCAGACGATGCGCGCCCGTGCGGTAGGCGCTCACGAGCGTCTTGCCGGCTTCGTTGTACTGCCCGACGACATGGACGGCAACGGAAGAGAAGGTTTGCGTAGACATGAAAATTTCCTTGAAGTTGATCGGGTCGCTGGTTTGCGATGGACCGATCTTCTTCGGCAATTCCTAGGCCGCGATAACTAGAAGCGGGAGAAAGTTAGTCCAACTGCCCCAATTTTTTGATGATTTCACGAGCTTGCAGTCGCGCCGGCGCGCGCCCGCTTGGCCGGCACCGGCGCCTTGCGCGTTGACTTGGCAGCGGGCTTGGTCACTGCCTTGACGATCGGCTTCGGGATCGGCTTGGCCGCGGCTTTCGCAGTGCTCTTGCCGACAGGTTTGCCGGCAGGCTTGCCGACGATCTTCAGGTTCGGCTTGCGCACCGCTCTCGCAACGACTTCGAGCGCTGGGGCTGCAGCAGCGGTTGCGGCTGCAGCCGCCGGCTGCGCCGCCGCCATCGGTCCGGCCAGATCCATCAGCGTCTTGTGCTCGGCCAGCATGTAGTCGCCGATCTCGGTGATGTCGGGCACCGCACGGCGGCAGGCGATCAGGCCGTAGTCCATGCGGCCGTTGTAGCTTTGCACCGTCACGTTCAGCGCCATGCCGTGGCTGGCGATCGACACCGGGTAGTAGCAGGTGACCAGCGCGCCCGCAAAGTACATTGGAAACGGCGCACCGGCCACGTTCGAAATAGCGACATTGGCAACGGGGGGAATGACGTTGACAAGCCCCGAGCGTCCGAACATCGAGGCCACACCGGAGATAAGCCACGGCGCGCCGAACATCGGGAAGTCGTCGAGGATGACCGCCTTGAACTTGTTCATGGTCGACTTCGACGCGTTCGACGACGCGTTGATCTGCTTCAACCGTGCCACCGGGTCCTTGATGTCGGTCGCGAGGCTCACCAAGATCATGCTGGCCTGGTTGTTGGCGGTTTCGTCGCCGGCTTCGCGCAGGCTCACCGGAATGGCGCCGACCATCGACTTTTCGGGCAGCTCGTTGCTGTCTTTCAGGTACTTGCGAAGGGCGCCCGCCACCGTGCCCATGACGACGTCGTTCAGCGTCACGCCGAAATGCCTGGCGATGTGCTTGGTCTCGGCCAGCGAAATGGTGCGGCCAGCGAAAGTGCGCTGATTGGTGATCGACACGTTGAACGGGGTACGCGGCGCCAGCAGCTTGAACTTTTTCGGTGCCGTCGTCAGCGATTTCTCGGCGGCTTTTTCATCCGGCTTGGCGAGGCCGCCGATGGCGCGTGCAAAGGCGGGCGCCATCTTGAACAGCTTCACGTACTGCTGCGCCGTATTGCGCAGCGCGGCGCCCGCGAGTTCGGCCATGCCGAGCGAATAGTTGTTGCTGCGCGCACGGGCCCGCGGCGGTTTGACGACACGGCCGACCGCGTCGAGATCGAAGATCGCCTTGCCGAGCGCGACGCCGGCCTGCCCGTCGATGCCAGCGTGATGCACCTTGGTGTAGAGCGCAGCCTGGCCGCTTTGCAAGCCGTCGATGATGAAGAACTCCCACAGCGGGCGGCTGCGGTCGAGCAGCGTCGAATGCAGGCGCGCAACGTACTGCTGCAACTGGCGATTGGTGCCCGGCTTGGGCAGCGTGATGTGCCGCACGTGGTAGTCGATGTCCATGTCTTCCTCGTCGACCCAGACCGGGTTCGACAGGTCGAACGGCATCAGTGCGAGCTTGCGGGTGAACACATCGGCCAGATGAATCCGGCTGGCCATGAAAGCCTTGGCGTCCTCGTAGAAATCGCCCTTGTAGCCTGGAGGCAAGTCCAGCACGTTGAGCGAACCCACGTGCATAGGCATCTCAGGGGTTTCAAGGTGCAGGAAGGTGGCGTCGAGGCCGCTGAGGTGTTTCATGTTGTCTCCTTGATTACGCTCTCAAAGGCGCTTGTCAGGATACCGTGCAGTCACTGAAAAAAGGGCCCCGAGGCTTCAGTGTTTCCACCCGGTTGCTTGCCGCTTTTGCACGCGCAAGGGTAGGCTCGACCCATGACTCGTACCACACCATGACCGCCACGCTCGAACTCATCGGCGCCCCTACCGACGTAGGCGCCAGCGTGCGCGGCGCGGGTATGGGTCCGGACGCCCTGCGCGTCGCGGGCCTCGCCGAGACGCTAACGCGCCAGGGCTTTTCCGTCGTCGATCGCGGCAACCTCGCTGGCCCGGCGACGCCTTGGGCCGCACCGACCAATGGCCTGCGGCATCTGGACGAAGTGATCGCCTGGAACCGTGCGGTCTACAACGCGGTCGACACTGCGTTGGGCGCCGGACGCGTGCCGCTGATGCTGGGCGGCGACCACTGCCTGGCCATCGGCTCCATCAGCGCGATCGCATGGCATGTGCGCAAGCGCGGGCAGAAACTGCGGGTGCTGTGGCTCGACGCGCACACCGACGTCAACACCGACACCACCAGCCCGAGCGGCAACATCCACGGCATGCCGGTGTCGTGCCTGCTCGGTCACGGCCCGGCCGCGCTGACCGGTTGGAGCGGCGAACGTGCGGCGCTCGTTCCCGAAGCGGTGCGCTTCATCGGCATTCGGAGCGTCGACGATGACGAGAAGGAAGCGATCCGCACCATGGGCCTGCGCGTGTTCGACATGCGCCACATCGACGAGCACGGCATGCGCCACACCATGACCGAGGCGCTGCAAGACGTCGACGAAGACACCCACCTGCACGTGAGCTTCGACCTCGATTGCCTCGATCCGGCGGATGCGCCCGGTGTGGGAACGGGTGTGCGCGGCGGGCCGACCTATCGCGAGATGCAGCTGTGCATGGAAATGGCGGCGGACACCGGGCGCCTGGGGTCGCTCGATGTGGTCGAATTGAATCCGGCACTGGATGTGCGGAACCAGACCGCGGAAGTAGCAGTGGCGTTGATCGAGAGTCTTTTTGGGAAGTCGACGCTGACGCGGTGAAGCGCAATTGGGCGGCCTGCTTGAAAAAAGCGCGCCTCCTACGCCAGCTTGTGCCGGAGGAGACGGCCATGTCGCAGACGCTGGCCCTAAAGTTGAGCCATGACCGGATCTCCCCGATGACGACCGACGTGCCCCACTCCAACGACGCCCGAGACAATCCGCCGAATCCCGAGGAGACGTCCGCAGCGCCGGGCAAACTGCGGGTACTCGTGGTGGAGGACGACGCTGCGGCGCTGTCGGCCACCGTCGAACTGCTGCAGCTGCTCGGCCACTGGGCCACGGGCGTCAAGAGTGCAGAAGTGGCCAAGTCGCGCTTCATGGACGGCGCGTTCGACGTGCTGCTCACCGACATTGGCCTGCCTGCCTTGTCGGGTTACGACCTGGTGCAAAGCCTGCCGTCGGGCCATCGCATGAAGGTGATTTTTGCGAGCGGGCAAATACAGCCCGACGATCCGATGCCCGGAACCATCTGGCTTGCCAAACCGTTTACCGTCGAGCAGCTCGAAGCCGCGCTGGCGACGGCCCGCGCGGCCTGAACCTTCGCTCTGTCGATTACTTGGGTGGCGCTGTTGCCGGACTGGCGGGCGCGGCCGGCATGGCCTCTGGCGATCCCAGCGCCGCCGGCGACACCGAGGGCTCGTTGCCCTGCTGAGCCTTCAGGAACCGTTCGAGCAACGCAAAAAAGCGATCGTAGAAGCCTTCGTCGGTCAGCGTCTCGCTCGCTATCTTCACCATGGCATCGTCGCTCGACGAATACGGCAGAGAAAGTGAGCCGATGGCGCCGACACCCACGCTTGCCGAGTTGTTGACTTTCTTCAGCGCATAGCGGTCTTGCAGCGCCGTCACGAAGGTCACGGTGCGATGACCCTTGGCGACCTCTGATGCGCAGACCACGCGCAACTCGACTTCGACGTGTACCTCACCGGTCGGCTGGAAGCTCTTGCGGCCCGTCACCAGGTCGGTGCTCGACGCCGTGAGCATGTAGCCCTGACTCAGCAGAGCGCGACGCGCCGCTTCACAAGTTTGTCCCTCGCTGGCCGAATAGCTGCGGGTGTGGGTGGTGGTCGAATCGAACTCTTCCGGCTCGTAGGAGACAGGCTTTGGCGTGCTGCCGCAACCGGACAAAAGCAGCGCAGCGGCGACAGCCAGCGCGGCAGAAAAAGGGACGAAAGCGCGAGAAGAAAAGACTGTGGACATGGCGTGTCGATGCTAGCGGCGAAATCACCGACGACTTGCCGGCACCCGGCTTCGACACACCTCGAACGCAAGCGTTCCCCGCGCCCAGAAACGAGCACCTCTACCTCACGCTTGAAAGTGAACTCAAGGGTACAGACCGCGTTCCTGCCGCGCCATCAAAATACGCTCGCAGGCCACCGCATAGGTGGCAGTGCGCAAGCTGATCTTGTGCTTGTCGGCCGTGTCCCAGATCTGGTTCAACGCATTCATCATGATGCGGTCGAGCCGCACGTTGATCTCGTCTTCGTCCCAGAAGAACGACGAGAAATCCTGCACCCATTCGAAGTAGCTCACCGTCACACCGCCAGCGTTACAGATCACGTCGGGCACCACCAGCACGCCGCGCTCGGCCAGGATGTCGTCGGCCTCGGGCACCGTCGGGCCGTTGGCGCCTTCGAGCACCAGCTTGGCGGTGGTCTTCTTGGCGCGCGCGGCGGTGATCTGGCCTTCGAGCGCGGCTGGAATCAGGATGTCGCAGGCCACGTCCCAGAAGGCTTCGTTGGGCACGACGTCGCCACCCTTGAAGCTCACCGCGCCGGCGGGCGTGCGCGACACCGGAATCAGCTCGGCCAGGTCGAGCCCTTTCTCGTTGACGATGGTGCCGGTGTGATCCTGCACAGCGACGATCTTTGCGCCGGCCTCTACAAAAAGCTCTGCTGCGACAGAACCCACGTTGCCGAAGCCCTGTACCGCAATACGCGCACCGCGCAGGTCGAGGCCCAGGCGGCGAGCGGCTTCCCGGCCGGTGACGAACACGCCGCGGCCGGTCGCCTTGACGCGGCCCAGCGAACCACCGAGGTGCAGTGGCTTTCCGGTGACGACACCAGTGGCGGTGCCGCCGGTGTTCATCGAATAGGTGTCCATCATCCACGCCATGATCTGGCCGTTGGTATTGACGTCGGGCGCCGGGATGTCGGTGTGCGGGCCGATGATGATGCCGATCTCGCTGGTGTAGCGGCGCGTGACTTTCTCCAGCTCTTTGAGCGACAGCTTCTTGGGGTCGACGCGAATGCCGCCCTTGGCGCCGCCGTACGGCAGGTTGACCGCAGCCGTCTTGACCGTCATCCAGGCCGACAGCGCCATCACTTCTTCCAGCGTGACATCGGGGTGGAAACGCACACCGCCCTTGCCCGGCCCGCGGCTCATGTTGTGCTGCACGCGATAGCCTTCATAGTGCGCGATGCGGCCGTCGTCCATTTCGATCGGTACGTCGACGATCAGCGCGCGCTTCGGTCGCTTGAGCGTTTCAGCCCACTTGGCCAGGTCGCCCAGGTAAGGCATCACACGGTCGACCTGCTGCAAATATGTCCCCCACGGACTGGTGGGTGTGGGATTGACGAAGGAAAGTTTTTCGCTCATTCGAGGCTTCCGTGTGTTGGGTGGATGCCGTCGACGATAGACCTTGCCCTGTGACTGCGCCATGACTTATGCGCGCAGCGCAGGGCGTTATGCCGACGCGGTCAGCGCCCGCCGAAGATCGCCGTCCCGACCCGGACCATCGTGCTGCCGGCAGCGATGGCGGCTTCCAGATCGGCACTCATGCCCAGCGACAGCGTATCGAGCTCGATGCCCGACGCCTTGATCCGGTCGAAAACTGCAGCCGCCGTCATGAAAAGCGCCCGCTGCGCGTCGAAGCCGGCCGCCGGTTCCGGGATCGCCATCAGCCCGCGCAGTCGCAACCGTGGCAACGCCGCAACAGCCTGCGCAAACGCCAGCGCCTCGTCCGGCGACGCACCCGACTTGTTGGCGCCGCCATCGACATTGACCTGCAAACAGACCTGAAGCGGTGCCAACTCAGCCGGCCGCTGCTCGCTCAGGCGCTGGGCGATCTTCAACCGGTCGACACTGTGGACCCAGTCGAAATGCTCGGCCACCAGACGCGTCTTGTTGCTCTGGAGCGGGCCGATGCAGTGCCACTCAAGTTCGGCACGAATGTCCGCCAAGGACTGGATCTTGCCCACACCCTCCTGAATGTAGTTTTCCCCAAAAGCGCGTTGACCTGCTCCATACGCATCGCGGACCGCCTCTGCTGGGAAGGTTTTCGATACCGCAAGCAAGCGCACGCTCGCCGGATCCCGTCCGGCGGCTGTGCAAGCCGTCACGATCCGGGAGGTAACTTGCTGGAGGTTGTCACGAATCATCGTCATAATCGTCAAAAGCGTATCAAAACGTCACCGACCCATTCGAGGACCCCGTGGACATTACCCAACTGCTGGCGTTCAGCGTCAAAAACAAGGCTTCGGACTTGCATCTCTCGTCCGGCTTGCCGCCGATGATCCGGGTGCATGGCGACGTGAGGCGCATCAATGTCGACGCGCTCGATCACAAGGCGGTGCACGCCATGGTGTACGACATCATGAGCGACACGCACCGCAAACACTACGAAGAATTTCTGGAAGTCGACTTCTCTTTCGAGATCGACGGCCTGGCCCGCTTTCGGGTGAATGCCTTCAACCAGTCGCGCGGCGCTGCGGCGGTATTCCGGACCATTCCTTCGAAGATCCTGTCGCTGGAGCAACTCAACGCGCCCAAAATCTTCGGCGAACTCGCATTGAAGCCGCGCGGCCTGGTGCTGGTGACAGGCCCGACCGGCTCGGGCAAATCGACCACGCTCGCCGCGATGGTCAATTACCTGAACGAAACCGAGTACGGCCACATCCTGACGGTAGAAGACCCGATCGAATTCGTCCACGAATCGAAAAAGTGCCTGATCAATCAGCGCGAAGTCGGGCCGATGACGCTGTCTTTCGCGGCCGCTCTGCGCTCTGCCCTGCGCGAAGATCCTGATGCGATTCTGGTCGGCGAAATGCGCGACCTGGAAACGATTCGCCTGGCCATGACGGCGGCTGAAACGGGCCATCTGGTGTTCGGCACCCTGCACACCTCGTCGGCGGCCAAGACCATCGACCGGATCATCGACGTGTTCCCGGGCGAAGAAAAAGACATGATCCGCGCCATGCTGTCGGAGTCGCTTCAAGCGGTGATTTCTCAGACGCTGTGCAAGACCAAGGATGGCCAGGGCCGTGTTGCGGCGCACGAGATCATGCTGGGCACGCCGGCCATTCGCAATCTGATCCGCGAAGGCAAGGTTGCGCAAATGTACTCGTCGATTCAAACTGGCAGCGGTCAGGGCATGCAGACGCTCGACCAGAACCTGACCGACCTGGTGCGCCGCAGCGTGATTTCATCTGCCGAGGCACGCGGCAAAGCCAAGATCCCGGAGAACTTCCCGGGCTGATTTTTTTTCTGGATCTTTCCGGAGCAGACACATGGAACGCGATCAGGCCAGCCAGTTCATCAACGAACTGCTCAAGCTCATGGTGAGCCGCAACGGCAGCGACTTGTTCATCACCGCCGACTTCCCGCCGGCCATCAAGGTCGACGGCAAAGTGACCAAGGTGTCGGGCCAGGCGCTCGGTTCGCAGCACACGCTGGCGCTCACCCGATCGGTCATGAACGACCGCCAGACGGCCGAGTTCGAGCGGACCAAGGAATGCAACTTCGCAATCTCGCCGACCGGTGTCGGGCGCTTTCGGGTGAACGCATTCGTGCAGCAGGGAAAGGTCGGCATGGTGATGCGGACCATTCCCGCCAAGCTGCCGACCATCGACGGCCTCGGCATGCCGCAGGTGCTCAAGGACGTGGCGATGACCAAGCGCGGCCTGACCATCCTGGTTGGCGCCACGGGCTCGGGCAAGTCGACCACGCTGGCCGCCATGATCGACTGGCGCAACGAAAATTCGTACGGCCACATCGTGACCGTCGAGGACCCGGTCGAGTTCGTGCACCCGCACAAAAACTGCGTAGTAACGCAGCGTGAAGTGGGCATCGATACCGACAGCTGGGAAGCCGCTCTCAAGAACACGCTGCGCCAGGCGCCCGACGTCATTTTGATGGGCGAAATCCGCGATCGCGAGACGATGGAGCATGCCGTCGCATTCGCCGAAACCGGTCACCTTTGCATGGCGACGCTGCATGCCAACAGCGCCAACCAGGCGCTCGACCGCATCATCAATTTCTTTCCGGAAGAGCGCCGCAACCAGTTGTTGATGGACTTGTCCCTGAATCTGCGCTCCCTGGTGTCGCAGCGCCTGATTCCGACCGAAGACGGCCAGGGGCGCATCGCAGCGGTCGAGATTTTGCTCAACACGCCCCTGATCTCCGACATGATCTTCAAGGGCGAGGTCGGCGAGATCAAAGAGATCATGAAGAAGAGTCGCAACCTGGGCATGCAGACTTTCGACCAGGCGCTGTTCGATTTGTTCGAAAACAACGCGATCACTTTCGACGACGCCATTCGGAATGCCGATTCGGCGAACGACCTGCGTCTGCAGATCAAGCTGAACAGCCGGCGCGCCAAGTCGCAAGATCTGTCTGCCGGCACCGAGCATTTCGCCATAGTCTGAGCTCGCGGCGCTAAGCTCGGGGCATGAGCAGCCTCAATACCAAAATCTATTCCCTCGTCCCTTCGCACAAGGTCGCTTTTCTCGGCCTTGGCGTGATGGGTTACCCAATGGCCGGGCACCTTGCTTTGGCCGGGCACAGTGTGACGGTTTACAACCGCACCGCCGCCAAGTCCGCTGCCTGGCAAAAGGAGATTGCTGCAGCCGGCGCGGTGGCCAAGCTCGGTCATGCGGCCACGCCGCGCGAAACCGTGGCCGATGCGGACATCGTTTTTTGCTGCGTAGGCAACGATGACGATCTGCGCTCGGTGGTGCTGGGTGCCGATGGCGCTTTTGCGGGCATGAAGAAGGGCTCGGTGTTCGTCGACCACACCACGGCCTCGGCCGATGTCGCGCGCGAGTTGTCCAAAGCTGGCCTGGCTCTAGGCCTGCAGTTCATCGATGCGCCGGTGTCGGGCGGGCAGGCGGGCGCTCAAAACGGCGCGCTGACCGTGATGTGCGGTGGCAACGCCGCCACGTTCGCACAGGTCAAGCCGGTGATCGACGCGTTCGCACGCGCGGTGACCCTGCTGGGTGAAAGCGGTGCGGGCCAGTTGGCGAAGATGGTCAATCAGATCTGCATCGCGGGACTCGTGCAGGGATTGTCGGAAGCCATCGCCTTCGGCCAGCGCGCCGGTCTCGACATGGAAGCGGTGCTCGGTGTCATCAGCAAGGGCGCAGCGCAAAGCTGGCAAATGGAAAACCGCGGCAAAACGATGATCGAGGGCAAGTTCGATTTCGGCTTCGCGGTCGACTGGATGCGCAAGGACCTGGGCCTGGTGTTCGACGAAGCCAAACGCAACGGCGCGCAGCTGCCGGTGACGCAACTGGTCGACAAGTTCTACGCCGAAGTGCAACAGGCCGGCGGCAAGCGCTGGGATACTTCCAGCCTTATCACCAGGCTGAAATAGGAACAGCGCTCGCTCTGCTAGCGAACCGGCGTGGTGCTGGCGCCGCCGCTCGGCGCAGGCATCGGCTCCATCGGGGGCAGCGGGACGTTGGAGCGCGAGGTCGAGGCCGGCGCGACGCTTGAGGACGGCGAGGACACCGGCGCCGGTGCGGTGTTTGCGCGGGTCTGGTTCGCCAACTCCGCGTCGCTGACGATTTCGACCACACGCACCACGCGGTCCACGCCCGACACACCGCGCGTGATTTCGGTTGCGCGATCGGTCTCGCGACGGGTCGCGATGCCCATGATGTAGACAGTGCTGCGCTCGGTCACGATCTTGAACGAGTTGGCGAAGATGTCCTTGGCATCGAGCAGCGATGCCTTCACCTTGCCGGTGATGTAGGTGTCGTTGGAACGCTGCGGGAACGAACTCGACGGGCCGACCACGAGTTCATTCACCACCGACCGCACGTTGTCGACGCGGCGCAAGACCTCTTCGGCGCGACGCTTGTCGGCCTCGCTGCCGACGGTACCGACCATCAGCACCTGCCGGTTGAAACTCACCAGCGTGACGTTCATGTCGTCGTTCGCGATCTCCCGGATGCGTGCGGCGCCGCGCAGTTCGATGCCCTGGTCGTCCAGCTGGGCGCCGGAACTGCGGCGATCGGTCGCGACCAGGCCGGCACCGGCCGCCGCGGCTCCGCCGATGACCAGCGGCACGCAGCCGGAAAGGCCGGCCACCAAGGCGGCGCCCAGCGTGAGTGCGGCCATCGCCGTGGCGATGCTGCGGGTCGATGTCGTTGGAATCGTCATGTGGAACCTTCCTGTTCTCCGAGTAATTGGGCGTCCACTCCGTCGCACAGGCAATGCAGCGCGAGGAGGTGGACTTCGTGGATGCGTGCCGCGCGTTCGTGCGGCACCGTGACCTGTACGTCTGTTTCGCGCAATGCGCGGCCGATGGCGCCGCCACTGCCGGCCGCATGGCCCAACAGCGCAACGACGGTCATGTCGCGCGCATGCGCCGCCGTGACCGCCGCCAGCACCGCGGACGACTGCCCGCTGGCGCTCAGCACCAGCAACACGTCGCCGGCGTGGCCTAGCGCCCGCAGCTGGCGCGCAAAGCGGTCGCTGTCGATGGCGCCAGGCGTGTCGGCCGCCGGATCGGTGGCGTCACCGGGCAAGGCGATGGCGGCGAGCTCGGGTCGCTCGCGCTCGAACCGGCCGACGAAGTGCGCAGCGAACTGCGCTGCCAGCAGCCCCGACACGCCGGAGCCACAGGCCAGCACCTTGCCGCCGCTGGTCACGCAGGCCAGCAGCGCCTGCATCGCTTGCGAAATCGGTTTGCTGAGCGCCGGGCCCGCCTGGTATTTGAGGTCGGCGCTGTCGATGAAGTGCTGCTGTATCCGTTGCTCAAGCATTTGGGGTCGGATGATAACGACAGGCGCTGCAACAAATCGTTCGAGCCATTAGTGACCCGCGTCGAAGGCGCCTTGCAGCCACTCGATTTTTTCCTCGACCAGCACCACATCGAACCGGCACGGCGGCAGTGTGCGCAGCCGGCTGAGGTAGTGGCGCGCGGCGAAGATGATGCGACGCTGCTTGACGCCAGTGATGCTGCCGCCAGCGCCGCCATGCGTACCGCTCGCTCGCTGCCGCACCTCCACGAACACGAGTGTGCCGTCGCGTGGATCGCGCATGATCAAATCGATCTCGCCGCCGCCGCGACCCGGCGTTCGATAATTGCGGGCGACCGGTACCAGTCCGGCGTCCTGCAGGTGTTCGAGCGCGGCGTCTTCGGCTGCATCGCCACGCTGCTTGGTGGTTTTAGTTGTCGCCATCCCTGCGATCCTGTTGTTGTCCCGGAGAAACCATTGGCTTCAATCACCGCCGCCTCGTTCGGCGCAGCCCTCTCGGCCGCGGGCGATGCCGCGGGCAGGCAGGATTATCCCCAGAGCACGCTCTACGTCGTCGCTACGCCGATCGGCAACCTGGCCGACATCACGTTGCGCGCGCTGCATGTTTTGCAGATGGTCGACGCTGTCGCCTGCGAAGACACTCGGCATACGCAAAGCTTGTTGCGGGCCTATGGCATCGACCGACCTGGCGGCCAGCTGCTCGCGCTGCACCAGCACAACGAAGCCGAAGCGGCGCAGGGCGTCATCGCACGCCTGTCTCAAGGCGAACGCATCGCGTACGTGAGCGACGCCGGCACGCCGGGCGTGAGCGATCCCGGCGCGCGGCTGGTGGCTGCCGTGCGCGCAGCCGGGCTTCGCGTGCTTCCCTTGCCGGGCGCGAGCGCCGTTACCACGCTGATCAGCGCTGCGGGTCTCGTCGCGGGTGGTGACGACAGCAGCGCTTTCGTCTTCGCGGGCTTTCTGCCAAGCAAGGCTGGCGAACGCGACACGGCCGTGCAAGCGCTCGCGCTGGAACCGCGCGCTGTCGTCTTGCTCGAAGCACCGCACCGCATCGAAGCCGTGGCCAGAGCGCTGACCGTGCTGGGCGACCGGCGGATCACTATCGGTCGTGAACTGACCAAGCAATTCGAAGAGATCGTTACCCTGGCTGCCAGCGAGCTACCGGCGTGGTTCACCGCGGGACGAGACCGCACGCGCGGGGAATTCGCACTCGCTTTGCATCCGAAGGCAGTCGCTGTCGATGATGGCGCGGAAGGCGAACGTGTGCTGCGACTGCTGCTCGAAGAGCTGCCGGTGAAGACCGCCGTGCGCCTCGCCGCGGAGATCAGCGGCGCGCCGCGCAATGCGCTCTACGACACTGCGCTGCGCATCCGCAAGGACGGGAGCAGGCGTGATGGCGACCACCACACGAACAGCGATCTCGACGACGAGCCGAGCGATTAGCCGTCAAGTTCCGGGTAGTGCCTGAAGATGCCCTCTTCGTTGAAGGCGATGCGGCGCGGACTCTGCAGATAGGCGTGCACCCGCTCGCGGCGACTCACATTGCCGTGAAGCTTGGAAACGAGAGGCGTGTCGGCCAGAACGCGTGCAGTGGCTTTGGGAAACGCATAGCGCAGACCGGCGACCAACTGGAACAGCGACAGGTCCGCGTAGGTGAGCGCACTGCCAACCAGATGCAGATCGCCGGCCGGATTGCGTTGCAAGATCTGCTCGAACCATCCCAGGAACTTCGGCATGCGCTCTTCCCGAAAGGCCTTGGCACGCTCCAAGGCGGCAGCACGCTGGTCTTCGTAATAGGCATCGACCGAGATCGGATGGTGCGTGTCGTGCGCCTCGGCCACCGCGTCGGCGATGGTCAATTGCAACTGATGCGTCCACAGCCCATCGACCTCGCCCGCGCCCGCGAGGCCGAGCCGCGACCCGAGGTATAGAAGGATGGCGGCGGTTTGCCCGACCACAACTTCGCCATCGACAAGGAACGGCGGCGCGAACGATGCGCGCGTATTCTTCGGATCTTGCAGGCTGCGCCCCAGCGCCGCTTCACCACCACCCTTTGCAGGCGATTGACGCGCGACGTCGACATACTCGGCGCCGGCAGCTTCGAGCGCCAGTCGCACGAATTCACCGCGGCCCTGAATGGTCGGCCAGTAATGCAATCGATAAGCCATAGGCAATCTTCTCAGAACTTGCCTGCATGCAAGCAGGCAAGCCGAGGGGACCGACGTTGTCGAAGGTGCGTGCAGTTCATCGGCGCAAGGCAACTTCCCGGCCAAAGAAAAACCCGCTCCCAAATAGATCGTGCGGGCTGAAACTTGGGCCTTGTCGGCCTCTGAAATTCGACGCGGCCATCCGACAGCCTGGTTTATTGATCCACATCACATGCCAGTCCAGCTCGCTGCGCCATGGTGTTGATTGTGCAAAGGAACAATAAATGAAGCCCAACGTCGGCACCGCTGACCGCATCATGCGAATCGCAATTGGCCCGGGCTTGATCGCGGCCAGCGTACTCGGCACCATCGGCAAGGCTAATCATGGGCGGGGCCCTTCGCTGACGCAGGCAGCCCATGCCATCGCCGGGTTTGAAGAGTTCTCGCAGGTACCGCCCAACTGAGCGGCTGTCGATCAGTTGGAACGGCTTCCCAAATACGCCGTGGAGTTGGGCGATCCGCTGGCGGCTACCTTGTCGAATCGGACCAGGACGAGGACTACAACGGTCGCCGCGACCGGCCCTGCGAAGGGGTGGAGCAGGCAAGCAAGGATCGGGGCTACCAATATAAGGTGACGCAGACCCCAGCTATACAACAAGCCGGCGCGACGCACGTAGGCGATGCCGGCCTGATTCCAGCGCTTGCGCAATGCGGACTCCACCGGCACGCCGCTGATGAAACCCACATGGTTGTAGTAGCGAACAGCCATTGCCGAGCACACCAGTGAGGCGAACAGCAACGCAAGCAACAGGAGCTCGAGCACCAGCTTCGGAGTCAGGCTCGGCAGCATCGCCGCTTCATCCAGACTCGCATGCAGTGAGGGTGCAGCAAGAGTGACAGTGCCGATCAATCCAAGCATCGCTGTCGATGCCGTCATGGTCGCCGACATCAGCGAGTTTCGCAGCGTCTGCACCGCGAGAATCTCCGAGCCAGGGTTCTGCGACACGGCAATGAACCAGTCTTCCCGCAGCGCCGCATGCGCGCTGCGTGCCATGCGCTCGGGGCGGCGTCGCTGCGCGACCATGAGCACCGTCTCGTACGCCACCAACACTGCGATGGTCACCAGAGTACTCAGCCAGGCGAGGACGGCGGACATCGCTTTGATTCAGGTGGGTCGAAGGCCGGCAGGCTGCTTGCGACGCTCGAGCAGTTCGAAGGCGCCCATGCCCACGAGCATCGCCGCTACGAATACAAGCGCCTTGACCTCGCCCATTCCCAGTGCGACCAGACCGGGCCCGGGGCAGAAACCGGCGACACCCCATCCGATACCGAATACGACGCTGCCGATCAGCAGACGACTGTCGATGTCCCGCGACGTGGGCAACTTCATCGGCGCACCGAGGAATGACACGGTGCGCTTCCTGGCCAGCGCGAACGCCAGCGCTCCGACGGCAATCGCGCCCGCCATCACAAAGGCCAGCGAAGGGTCCCAGGCGCCACCCAGGTCCAAGAAGCCCAGCACCTTGGCCGGATTAGCCATGCCAGACACGATGAGGCCAAGTCCGAAGACGAGGCCGGCCAGCAACGATGTAAAAACCGTCATTCAATGTCTCCTCAGATGCCAAGCCAATGGCGGATGATGAACACGGTCGCGAAGCCAGCAACCATAAAGGCCCCAGTGGCGACCATCGATCTCGGCGACAAACGCGCCAACCCGCACACGCCATGTCCACTGGTGCAACCCGACCCGTACCGAGTGCCCACACCCACCAGCAGGCCGGCGATCACCAAAGCACCAAAAGACGCATCGATTCGGGGTTGGGGAAGCGCCGCGACCAACTCATAGACCCAGGGCGCACCCACGAGGCCCAGCACGAATGCGGCACGCCAGGCCAGGTCGCCCTTGTTCGGCTTGAACAGCCCGCCGATGACGCCACTGATACCGGCGATGCGGCCGTTCAGCAGCACGAACATCGCCGCGGCCAGACCTATGAGCATCCCACCGGCCAAGGCGGACCAGGGGGTGAATTCATTCAAGGCGATGGACATCATTGTTCCTTGGGACAGTAGAGCCGGTAGAGCACGGCCAGGATTTCGAGCAGGTTTGGATTTGCGACGCTGTAGAAAATGTTCTTGCCCTGACGGCGCGTGCTGACGACCCCCTCTGTGCGCAGAACGCCGAGCTGCTGTGAAAGCGTTGGTTGACGGATCTCCAGATGTTCTTCGAGTTCACTGACGCACATCTCGCCTTGCGCAAGCTGGCACAGCAGCAGCATGCGCTCAACGTTGGCCAGCAGCTTGAGGGCGCTGACAGCCTCGTCCGCTGCATGGCGGAGGACTTCGGGATCGATGACGGCTTTCGGGCGTTTCATGGAGCGTCAGTGCAGCAGTATGTTGAGCGGACAGCAGGTCAATCGGTTCTCTTCATTATATTTATATATATACTATAC